>JAEYXN010000201.1 GCA_023431285.1 Bacteroidota bacterium | reverse complement strand
CGCAGTCTGTTCTCGATGGTGACCTCGATGATTTTATAAAGGCATTTCTCCTTGGAGCACAGGAAACGCAGAAGGCTTAAGTTGTCAGTTCCGCATATTTTCATCGGATCGATTACTTACGGCATTTGCAATTAGTCTGACTATTGAAAAAGATCTATACCTCGCAGTTCTGGCTTCTTTGCACTAGTTCACTCCTTTTTTTCGCGAGCTTTAACATGATCATTCCAGAGCTGCCGGGATACCTTGAGTCTCTCGGCGGCGCGGAGCACAAAGGATTGATCATTGCGTTGTTCACCATCACCGCCATGATCTCCCGTCCTTTCAGCGGAAAACTCGCGGACTCCATTGGGCGGATTCCTGTCATTGTCTTCGGATCCATCGTCTGTTTCGTTTGTAGTCTCGCGTATCCTCTGCTGGCTTTCGTTTCTGGTATTCTCTGGATCCGCCTGGTCCATGGTTTCTCAACCGGGTTTACTCCCACAGGGCAAACCGCATATCTGGCGGATATCCTCCCCGTTGAAAGACGCGGTGAAGGAATGGGAATCCTCGGGACCGCCAGCATGCTCGGCATGGCAGGTGGAGCAGCCCTCGGCGGAACGATCGCAACCTACACAGGGCTGAACTCTGTATTCATCTGCTCTGCAGTATTTGCTCTCGCATCCTCAGTGATCCTGTTGGGCCTGCGTGAAACCCTTCCACATAAAGTGCGCCTTCATCCAGGGCTTCTTAAAATAAACCGGGAAGATATTTTTGAAGCACGTGTCGTTACACCCTGCGTCGTTATGGTTCTGTCAGCCTACGCATTCGGGGCTGTGATAACCATACTTCCAGACTACAGCGAACTGATCGGGATCAAAAACAAAGGTCTGCTGTTTACATACTTCACCTTCGCTTCGTTCTCTGTAAGATTCTTTGGAGGCAAGGCGTCAGATGTGTTTGGCAGGAAGCGTGTGGTGATTGCATCAATCATCACACTGACCGTTGCTATGGTGATGATGGCCGTTGCTGAAACAAGGATCATGGTGATCATCGCAGTAGTGATCTATGGCTTTGGTCAGGGAATAACTTCTCCGACTTTGCTGGCGTGGGCAACCGATTTAAGTGATCCTGAAAAGAAGGGGAGAGGCGTTTCTTCTCTTTATATTTTTATGGAGATGGGCATCGGCCTTGGTGCCTTCGTTTCAGGGTTGATCTTCTCAAACCGCGATGAAAATATCCCCACTATCTTTGTGGTTTGCGCAGGGCTCGGACTTCTTGCGGTTTTGTACCTTTGTAGTGGAACGGCATTCAAAAAAGTATGAACCATGAGAAGAACAACGCTGGTTTTATTCTTCATCGCGTGTACCACCGAAATTGCAAGCCATATTTTTGATCTGCAGAGCGTCCACCAGATAGCGAAGCCTACGCTCATGATCCTCCTTGGACTGTATTACTTCACGTCAACCTCTGGTGGCTATCGCTCGAATGTAGTACTTGCAGCTTTATTCTTTTCCTTCCTCGGAGACACGTTCTTGCTTTTTGATAAAGACAACAGCCTGTACTTTATGCTCGGCCTCGGAGCGTTCCTTGTTGCGCATATCTTTTATATCGTTGCTTTCAGGCAGGAACGTTACGAAGAGAATCATGACTCATTACAGCGGGTACAAAAATTACGGATAGCCTTCCCTGTGATACTTGCGGCTACAGGTCTGGTCGTTGTCCTTTATCCAAACCTTGGTGACTTGCGCGTGCCTGTAATTGCGTACGCTACCGTCATTATGTTCATGGTACTGAATGCGCTCTTCCGTTTTGAAAGAACTAATGCACGGAGCTTCTGGATGGTGGCCGCAGGAGCAATATTGTTCATGCTCTCTGATTCAATGCTCGCGATCAACAAATTCCTGGAGCCGATAAAATACGCCGGCGTGTGGATCATGCTCACCTATCTCGCCGCACAACTTTTTATTGTTGATGGAATACTAAGACACGGCCGCGCTTCGAAATAGGTTTTCTATTGAGAAAGAATACGGAGCCGCCACTGAGATAAGAGCAAAAAAAAAGCGGGACAAGCCCGCTTTCATATGAGTGGTTTACATTACTACATCTTCCTTACCGATCCACTTCCTGACGCGTCGTTGTTCACCTTGGAAGGATTGCCGCGATAGCTCACTGTTCCGCTACCGCTGATGTGAGAATCAAGTTCTTCTCTGACATTGATTTCCACGTTGCCGGATCCTGAAATGCGAACGTCGCATTTCTTTGTTTCCAGATTCGCTGCAAGTACTTTTCCTGAACCGCTGATGGTGATCTCAACGTCATCAGATTTTCCCGATGCTTCAATTCTTCCAGAGCCGGAAATATCAAAATCAACGCTGCCCGCGATATTGACATCCAATGTTACCCGGCCCGAACCGCTGACATCGCTCTCGAGTTTTCTTGCTGAACCTCTAACTGAAAGATTTCCCGACCCCGATACATCAGCATCAAGCTCTCCCGACGCTTCGACGTCAAGCTTCATCAATCCTGAGCCACTCACTTTCAGAGATAGATTGCCTGTAGTAAATTTCGACTCGCCAATCACATCACCTGAACCAGCAGCCGCCACTCCTTCCAGTTTCCTGACTGTCACATAAACCTTGATGTCATTGTCTCCTATGCGCCAGCTGAATTTATCTGTCGCACGAATAATTAGTTTTGAGCCTTCAACATTTGTTTCGATGCGTGAGAGCCAATCTTTGCTGGCTTCAATTTCTACTTTATCAGACGAGCCCTGGCGGAGATACAACTTACCGGGAATCCGGAATTCCACTTGTGTGAAATTTGAGAGGTTCCTCGTTTCGCGTTGTGCAGACACCTGTGTTGTCGCCACTAGCAGGCAGACCAGCGTAAATAATATAAAGTTCTTTTTCATACGTAAGGAAGTGTTTTGTAATAAGACCTGCGTGGCCGTTGAGAAGTTGCACCATTGGGGAAGAAATATTTAATGGTTTTCTTTGGACGTCGGATGGATCAATTTTCCTACAATACTATTCAGTCGCCTTCTCAGGGAGCTTATCGTGAAAAAGGCAGCAAATTTCTCGGTTTTGCCTATCCGGTGGAGTCAGAGGAGGATATTAAAATCGCTATTGAGCGCCTTAAGAAGGAATATTTCGATGCAAGACATCACTGCTTCGCATGGATCCTTGGGCCTGATGGAAAGAGGTTTCGCGCATTTGATGATGGAGAACCCAATCATTCCGCAGGCGATCCTATTCTCGGACAGATTCGCAGCCGGCAACTGACCAATGTTCTCGTAGTGGTAGTTCGATATTTTGGCGGAGTAAAACTCGGCGTCGGCGGACTGATTTCTGCGTATCGCATAGCAGCACAGGAAACACTGGCAGCGGCTCAAATCCTTGAGAAAGAAATCTCTGTACCGATAACTTTGTCGTTCACCTACCCAATCCTTCCGGATATCATGAGACTGGTAAAGGAGTTTGAGCTGTCCATCGTCCATCAGGATTTCCGGGAAGCCTGCGTGATCACCCTCGATATCCCTCTTCGGGTAAATCAACGTGTGTTGGAACGCATTGATTTAATGAAGGCAATGGGCTCGGCAATAATATCTTCATAGGGGTCGAAGTCTCCCAAAAAGTTGAGATAAGCCCTCTCATTCCCCACTCATAGCTCACTCATCCTGCTCTCTGGGCCCACCGGGTCCGATAGGAGTTATGGACGGACTATGGTTGCTTTACCTGAAGCAATGGCTCCTCTCTGGGCAGCTTCTGCCCGGCTTTTTTAGGATTTTTTGGTTTTTGGATGAAAGCCCTCGTGGAAATGAGGCATCCAGGGATCACATCCCCAGCACTTCCTTCAGTTTCGCATACCCGCTTTTGCTCAGCGGTACTCTCACGCCGCTTTTTAGCAACGCAACATGCGTGTCTTTCTCAAGAGGCTCAATCCTCGTAAGCTGCGAAAGCTGAATGAGATATGAGCGGTGAACGCGGACGAAATGATTAGGGTCCAGCGATCCTTCGTAGAAGCTCATGGTTTTTTTCTTCAGGAACATCTCCTTCTGCGTGTATATCTTGACATAATCATCATATGCTTCCATATAATGGACTTCGCCTACAGGGATGATTCGGATATTGCCATTCTCCTTTACAACGATGCGGTTCCTTTCTTCCGGCTGGCGGATCTGTTCAGCAACCACTTTCGTTTGCGCGGGAGCAGACTCCCTCTGCGATAACCACTTCTGCACCGCTTTATCGAAGCGTTCTTTGCTGAAAGGTTTTAGGAGATAATCCACGGCATGTGATTCAAACGCTTTGATAGCATACTCATCGAAAGCGGTGGTAAAGATCACTGAAGGACAAGGATCCAGGAGCTCCAGCATTTCAAAGCCATTGATCTTCGGCATCTGGATGTCAAGGAAAATAAGATCGGGACGGTGCTGCGTGATAGCCTTCACGCCTTCGAACCCGTCGTTACACTCAGCGACCACTTCAATTTGAGGATACTCACGGAGGTATTCACGCGTAATGCTTCGTGCAAGAGGTTCGTCGTCGATAAGAATGGTCTTGATCATATCGGTTGAGGAATGCGTACTTCAGTGATAAAAGTTTGTTCGTGCTGGCGCGTCTCCAGAAGGTCGTTGCGGCCGAAAAGCAAATAGAGCCTCCGTTGGATGGAGCTCAGACCGAAACCAGTTCCTTGCCGGGGCTGTGCCGTCTGTGGATCAAAGGGATTCTCAACAGTGAGGACGAGTTGTCCATCTTCTGCTTTGGCTTTGATCCGGATGAGGATCTCACCGACAGTATCGTATAATCCGAACTTGATTGCATTCTCCACCACCGGCTGAAGGAGCAGGGGAGGGAGTCTGAATGATTCAGGATTGTTCTCCTTTTCGATACTTGTAGTGAGCCGATGGCCGAACCTTACCTTTTCGATTTCCAGGTACAGGTTCAGATGGAACAGTTCTTCCTCCAGTGTGATAAACTGATGATCATCACGCTTGATGGTCCCGCGGAGAAAATCGGACAGTTGCTGAATCATCTTTCTTGCTTCTTCAGGTCTCGTTCCAGCCAGGGCGCTGATGGAGTTCAGGCTGTTGAAAAGAAAGTGAGGTTGCAGCTGTTGCCGCAGCGTAGCGAGTTCGGCTTCCCGCGCAAGCTTCTCCATATCCGCCTTTCGCATTTGTGCTTCCTGTTGTTCACGCATATAGAACCACGTCCAGCTGATGGCGGTGATGAAACTTATCATCAGCCACGCGAAGAGAGTTCGTACGACGATCCATTGTCTGGTGAACTCAAGATAGGCCGTTTCTTCTTCAAGGATGATTCCCAGCAACCATTTTACGAACAGTGAACAACATAACGCCAGGCCTATACTCCAGATGAAGCGAAGTGACTGGCGCGGCTCGTAGTGCCGCATGATGAGTATCATCTCATAGCCTGCAAGCCCGAGGACCGCGTTGGTCAGCGCTCCATCAATAAGGGCAACACTCCATTCAACATCAGCGATGTGGTAAAGCACCAGCGTTTGTAAGACTGCCCATCCAGTCCACCATCCGATGTACTGGAGGAGAAATTCGCGGAAGGAAAATCTTTCGGTCTGCAAAGTTTAATAGATCGGTCGTGAATTCAATCGAAGCGTGATCGCTTTCTGATGAACAAAGTTAACATGTGCAGACTCTTCTTCCATCTCGTAAATGCGGGAATAGAGCTCTATTCCGTCATCAAGATTCTTTACAGGGATAAGGTCCGATACGTTGATGAATTCCCACTTCACCAGGTTGTTCTTGTCGTTGATGAAAGAATCTTCTTCACTGAGGCCGATCATACGCGCCTTGATGAATGCTTCTTCGTGGCAATCCGCCATGATCAGGCGAAGTTGCTCATCAAATTGCGGTTTGTGTTCCGTATTGTTCGCCGATATCCGGAAGACGATCTTGGCAATATAATAATTCATAAGATGGCTGGGTTTATAGTGAGGGTTTTTGAAGTCGTGCTAATAACTCTTGATATCTATTCCTCCGAACAGACAGGTTCCTCTTAACACAATCACTTTCGCGTCAGAGGGGGTCTGGGTCGGCACCGGGCGCTTATCATTCAATCCACCGAAGATTGTTACCATTTCTTCCGCATGGATCTTCCAGTGAGGAGGGACAATCAGTTTGGTTCCACCGAATACCTGGACCAACTCAAGGTCTATGCGTCCTGTAGAGTCAGCCTGCATCAGGTTGAGCTCAGTGCCTCCGAATACGGTGACGGCTTCTCCTCCCTTGAAATCTTTTGAGATGATATTCTTCTTGACACCGCCGAATACGGTAACACACTCGAGTACGTCCTCGGATCCTGTAATAGATGAAGTGGCCCATTCGCGCCTTCTTCCCGGACGACGTGACTTAAGAATCATGAACAGACCAATGCCGATGATGAACACAGGCCAAAAGTAGCGCCACGCATTAAAGTCATATACGTGATTGTTCATCAGGAGCACTGTTCCGATGACAACCGGGATCAACCAGCGCGAGTCTCTGAAGTTGTGCTTTGCACCGATGAACACACCTATTACTATCAACAACATCTCCCAGTTAAAGAGCCATCCCGGAAGATATATTCCCAACTGACGTGTCAGCAGAACTCCGCCCACGATCACGACGATGAGGCCGCCAAGGACCCGCCCTTGGGGTTCATTATATTCCCGCCTCTGTGGTTCCGTAGACTGCGGCTGTGATGCTGAAGGATTGATCTTGCTTTGTGGAGTTTCCATTTTCTTGCGATTTATACTCTAATGTACGCGATCGCCCATCAGACGGATAGCCACATTAGGCTGACGCCGGCGGCAGGTAGGTGAATGACGGAATGGCGTCGGTGAACCATTCCCGCAAGAAAGAACATGGATTATTTCTCCTGGAGGACGGCAACCATGGGGAGGCGAACGATGAATTCGCTGCCTTTCTGCGGTGCCGATATCAGGTCGATCTGGCCGTTTAGCCTGTCGACGAGCGTTTTTACAATGGCAAGACCCAACCCGTTGGACGACTCGCCGCCGGTAGGACGCGCACTGAGCTTCTTGAATCGCTGGAATAACTGATTCCGGTCTTTATCGCTGAATCCCGGCCCCTGGTCCTTTACGGAAATCCAGAAGTGTTCTTCATCTTTTCCGGCAGCGATATCTACCACAGAGTTCGGCTTGGAAAACTTGATCGCGTTGGAAAGAAGATTATCAACAATACGTCCCGTGTAATTCAGGTCCATGTTGACGTCTTCGCTGATGACACTCGCGATGTTCAGATGAATGTTTTTTGCTTCGGCCACCGGCTCGAACGCTCTCACTTTCTCGTAGATGAATTCACTGATGGCAAATATCGAATAATGAGGAACAGTGTTCTCCTGTAACATGTGTACATCGAGAAGGTCCTTGATCAGATCGAGTCCCGCGCGCGTAGCCTGTCGGGTCATCTGAAGATAGGTTCTCTGAGATGATGTCAGTCCTCCTTCAAGCTCCATGATCTCTACCATTCCGAGGATCCGGTTAAGCGGCGACTTCAGATCGTGCGCAACGATACTCATGAGCTGATCTTTCTCGTAGTTGAGATCGGATAACTCCTGGTTCCTGCGAGACAGCTTGTCATTCTGTTGCACAATCTCCTGCCGCTGACGCTGAATGAAATGGTTTTGTTCCTCAAGTTTCCGATTGATTTTCTTTCGTCTTACACTGCTGCGCCATTGAATAAGTACGAGAAGACTAAAAGATACGACCACAATGATGAGGATGATATTTTCCAGTCTCTGTTGTTCAATCACAGCCCTGTGGCTCTCAGACTTTGCCAGAAGGAGTTCATTCTCCTGCTCCTTACGACTGATTTCAATCTCAAACTGGAAACGTTCCACCTGTCTTGCAACGTCAAGATCCTTCACTGAATCTTTGAGAACCAGATATTCATTTTGATTCTTCAGCACTTCGCCCTGATTGTGCTCTTTTTCCGAGAGCTTCCATAGCTGGTAGTGCGCCTCCATCTTCGAATTCAGATCCTTACTTTTTGTGGAGAGCGTCAGAGCCAGGTTAAAGTATTTGCGTGCTTCAGCAATGTCCCCTTTTGCAAACTTTATTTGTCCCAGTGTAAGGTATGCTTGTGGAAGGATCCGCACGTTGTTCACGCGTTGAATGACGTCAAGCCCGTTGATACAAATGCGTTCCGCTTCATCAAGCTTTTGCTGATGCAGATAACTGTTAGCGATAAGCGTCTTGAGTTCCGCAAGGCTGATCTGGTCATCTATAACGTTTCCCGCTGAGTCAGCCTTGTGAAAGTATTTCAGCGCCAGGTCATGCTGGTTATTATCCTGGTATAATCTTCCAAGTTGACCCTGGGCCGACAAGATATCGCGTGTATTTCCCAATGCAAGACGCATCTTGTATGCTATGAGGTAATGATTCTCAGCTTTCGCGAAATCGCCTTGCAGTTTGTGGAGGTTCGCGAGGCTCTGGTATGTGTATGCAAGTCCCGAAGAGTCGCCAACTGCTTCAAAAAGTGCCAGCGAACGCACAAAGTGTTCGTATGACCGTGACAGAACACCCTGCTCGAAGAATAGTCTTCCGAGGTTGTTGTTCGAATAGGCGATCTGAGCAGAGTCCTTCTGCCCCGTGGCAATATTCAGCGCAAGGTCGTAGTAGTCATAAGCCTTGATGCGGTTACCCTTGTAGTTGTAAGCAACACCTATGAAGTTTAGCGGTTCTGCAAGATCTCTCGGGATGTTGAGGCTCTTACCAAGTTCATATGCCTGATTTGCATAGTAGATGGTGCTGTCAGGGTAGGCCCAGCGGAGTTCCCATCCGAGCTGTGTAAGGAGCTGAAATTTTTCTTCACCCTGTGCGCTCTTCAGATCCGTCTTGATCTTGCTGATCAATTCACGGTTCTGCGCCCCTGCCACCAACGAGAGGAACATGAGTACTATAGGTAGAAGGAACTTGCTGGTCACGGCTTTCTTAATCAGTGCAAAATTATTAAATACAGAAGGACTTACAACGCTGTTCGGTTAACGAATAAAGGTGGAGGAAGTTTCGTTTCAGTCTTCTTCTTCAAAATTCAGGTCGCGCCCATAGGTTTCATCTATGGCGCGCAAGGCGATGAAGGCGATCACAATAGTGAAAACGCCCACAAGGAGCGCTCCTAATATCAGTCCTTTGTTCTTGGCATCTTCAGGAGACATTTCCCCACTGAAGTGAGTTTTCAGGTTTTCTCGTAAGAATTTGAACATCAATGTTAAAGGTACCACGGTCCCCCTGATGAAATTCGGTACCGAGGTGGTCACCGTAGACCTAAGATTGGTGCCGAACTGTTCTGCGCCGATAGTTACAAATAATACCCAGTATCCGATGCCGACGCCGATCATGAAACAGGTGAAGTAAAAGAATGGGAGTGTTCGTACCGGGCTGAAAAGAAACAGAAGGATGAAGAGCAGCGTGAGCAGTATGAAGAACCTGACAATCTTTTTACGTGACACAAAGATCTGGCTCAGCACTCCGCTTGAAAGATCTCCTACTGCGAGACCGATGTAGCTGTACATCACCGCGTCGCCGACCACCACCGTTCCAGGAACGCCAAGTGCCGCTGCGAACTCTGGAGAGAACGTAACCAGTATCCCAATGCTATACCAGATAGGTAAGCCAATCAGGATGCATCCTGCAAATTTTATGAACCTGGACTTCTTTCGGAAAAGCTGAAAGAAGTCGCCTCTGCTCAGCTCTTTGACTTTACTTTTCAGGAAGATCGAAGATTCCATCACCGAGACACGCAAGACAAGAAGGACCAGGCCAAGGCCACCACCGATGAAGTAGTTCCATTGCCAGTCTGTGACAACTTTACTTACCAGGTTGGCACATACCGCGCCCATCAGCCCAAACGTTGCAATAAAGGTGATGGCGTAGCCTCTCACTTTTGGAGATAGTGTTTCAGCAACAAGCGTGACTCCGGCACCCAGTTCTCCCGCTAAGCCAAAGCCACCTACGAAACGAAGCACTGCGTACTGTGTCATGTTGGTAACGAAACCGTTTGCAATGTTGGCAAGGGAATAAACCAGGATTGATCCAAACAAGACGGAAAGCCTTCCTCTCTTGTCGCCAAGGATCCCCCATACAAGACCGCCCACAAGCATTCCTCCCATCTGCATCTGGAGGAGGAACTCGCCTTCCGCCAGGAGGCTCTCTTCCGGAATTCCAAGGCTAAGTAAGCTGGGCCTCCGCACAATGCTGAAAAGAAGCAGGTCGTATATATCAACGAAGTATCCCAAAGCAGCAACGATAACAGGAAGCGTAAAGAGCGATCTTAACTTATGAGACTCCATTGGGATTTTTGGAAACTCTAAAAATAAGAAAGCGGCATTGAAATGCAAATCGCTGATGAATGAGTGCTTCGCCTTTCACTCCTGAATAATCCCGATTCATCCATCAATCCATACTGCTCACTCCATTTGGCTAAACACTCTTTGTTTGCTGCTGTTCTGGGAAGTAAACAATCTCATAACGAAACATGAAATCAATGATTAATAACCAGTCACGCCCGAAGTTCGGTATGAACTTCCTGGCAAGAACTCTCGCCATTGCGCTAGTGGCGTTCACGTTTGTTCAATGCGACAGCGATGATGACGACGGCCCAGCTTCTCCGGCAGGCAAAACTATTGTAGCACTCGCACAGGAGAACAATGATCTCTCATCTCTTGAAGCAGCGCTGATTAAATATCCTGATCTGGTGTCTACTTTGGGTGGTGCTTCCAAGTTCACGGTATTTGCACCGACCAACGCAGCTTTCGAAGACCTTCTTGAAGCTATTGGTCAAACCAGCCTGAATGATATCCCTGAAGATGTATTAAAAGAGATTCTCGAATACCATGTTGTTCAGGGCGAGGCGCGTTCAACCCAGCTTAGCAACGGAGCGGTTAATACTGTCGGAGGCGAGCCAATCGATGTGAACGTGAGCAGTGGTGTTAAACTGAATGGCAACACTTCTGTTGTGACTGCAGACGTGGCTGCGTCAAATGGCGTGGTACACGTAGTCGACGCAGTGTTGGTACCGCCATCGATCCGTCCTATCGTAGGCACTATAGTAGCGCCAGCATACTTCAATAAGAATTTCACTACGCTGGTTGCAGCTGTCAAAGCAGCATCTCCGGTAGTATTGGAAACTCTTCTGAACTCCGATGCAAAAACTCTTTTCGCCCCGACGAATGCTGCATTTGCCGCGGCAGGGATTACGAGTCTTCCTGATCAGGAAACGCTTAACGCTGTGCTCACTTATCATGCGATCTCCGGAGAGGTGATGGCATCCGATATCGCAGTGGGCAGTTCTTCTGCAGAGACACTAAATGGAACCATCTACCTCAGCAAGAATGAGGGGGGCGTATTTATCAATGGTACGACGAAAGTAGTGGCTACAGACATTGCTGCATCTAATGGAGTGGTTCACGTGATCGATAGAACGTTATTGCCTCCGTCAAATACGATTGCTGAAATTGTAGTTGCTTCTACTGATGCTGAGAACCCTGAGTTCACTCAACTTCTCGCAGCACTTCTTCGCACAGAGGGACAGGGAGCTAATGATTTACTTAATGCAGTAAGCTCAGATGGAAACCTTACTGTCTTCGCTCCGACAGACGCGGCGTTCCAGGAGCTCTACAATGCCCTCGATGTAGAAGGTATTGATGACATTCCGCTGAATACTTTGATCGCTGTTCTGAAGCACCACGTGGTGGCTGGACGCGTATTCTCATCTGATCTATCCAGTGGTCAGGTGGCAACACTGAATGGAAACGTGACTGTTGATGTTGGCGCCAGCCCTCCTACAGTGACAGGCGGTTCTGGTGAGGCAAACGAAGCTGCCTTGCAGGTGAACGCCCTTAATATCCATGCGACCAACGGAGTAATCCACGTGATAGATAAAGTTCTTGTGCCGTAAGGGATGAGGTTGGTTTCGAAAGGAAGCTCTGTAAAAGGGCTTCCTTTTTCTTTTTTGATCTGATGAAAGAACATTTCGGACGTGATGGGGTTATGATAGTATTAACCCGATGATTCTAGATGAAGTACCTGATTGTTGAAGCTGGTGCCCAATTGCCTGAAGAAATGAATGCATTCTTCAAACAGGCAGAGGCCGTTTCCTTTTCAGGTAAGAATTTCAGGAAGCGTTTTATTATCCGATCGGGTAATAAGTTTCAGGTGAAGCCTGTTCGAGAGGTGTCTTACTTTTTTGCTGATGGCAAAGAAGTTTATCTGGTCTCAAAAGCCGATAACAGAAAATACATCATTGATTATTCCCTCGACGATCTCCAGCAGGTCGTAGACCCAGACGTGTTCTTTCGTGTAAACAGGAAGTTCCTGGTGTGCGTCGACTGTATCCAGGAAGTCAAATCCCTGTCCAACGGTACCCTCGAACTAAAACTTAATCAAACATGCGATCACGAGCTTTTTGTCAGCCGGGATCGCGCTAATAACTTTAAGACATGGCTGGATCGCTGAAGCCGGATTATTGTGATGCCCCGCTGGTTTTCTCTTTGATGGGATGCGTCATCATAACGTAGCAAAATGCAATTGCGAAGAGTGCGTAGTATGCAATGAGCGCAATGACGAATGGATTCTTCCCCACAGAGGCTTTCACCAAAGCGAGAGAACCGATCAGAAAGTGTGCGAAGTTTCCTATAGCGACGGGCTTGTTATAGATTCCTCCGATAAGGTTTCCCCGCGCTGTCCAGTTGATCATTCCAAATCCGAAAAGTGCTCCTCCCAGCAATTGGATAGCAAGGGCTGATGCCGGTTCAGTGGTTGTATTCGAAATAGCCTGGTATGATTCCCCAGGAAGAAAGTTAAGAACTACTCCAAGAGCCATCAGACTCATGGCAGACAGGGACATTAAAAGCCTTGTATTGATTATCATAATTTGGCAAGGGCTTGTTCAAGGTCGGCGATAAGGTCTTCGGAATCTTCCACCCCGATACTGAGACGCATCAGGGAATCGGTTAGTCCTCCCTTAAGTCGTTCTTCCTTAGGGATACTTGCGTGTGTCATTGACGCTGGATGATTAATCAGAGACTCGACTCCTCCAAGGGATTCAGCAAGCGAAAACAATTCGACGCTCTCCATCAACTGTGTGGCCTTAGTAACGCTGTCGTCTTTTAATGTGAATGAAAGCATTCCTCCGAAGTCACGCATTTGTTTTTTCGCTACCGCGTGATTTGGATGATCTTCAAATCCAGGCCAGTAAACCTTTCCAACCTTTGGATGATTCCTCAGGAAGTCTGCGATTCTTCTTCCATTAAGGCAATGACGTTCCATGCGTAAATGGAGCGTCTTGATTCCCCGAAGTACAAGAAACGAATCCTGTGGGCCGGGTACTGCTCCGCATGAGTTGTGAATGAAAGCCAGTTCCTGATAAAGTTTTTCATCGTTTACCACAAGCGCTCCCATCACCACATCGGAGTGTCCGCCAAGGTATTTGGTCACGGAATGCATCACAATGTCTGCTCCTAGATCGAGTGGATTCTGTAAGTATGGCGATGCAAATGTGTTGTCAACTGCAGTGATGATATTCCGCTTTTTCGCGATGTCGGTAAATGCTTTGATATCTACGATGTTCATCAACGGATTGGTAGGCGTTTCAAGCCAGAACAGTTTGGTCTTGTCGTTGAGAACGCTCTCAATATTCTTTACATCCGACAAGTCGAGGAAATGGAACTTGATTCCAAACTTCTCAAATACTCTTTTGAACATCCGGTAGGATCCTCCATAAAGGTCGTTGCTCGTGATGACTTCATCGCCAGGGTTCAGTAACTTGATCACCGCATCCGTTGCCCCCATCCCACTGGAAAAGCAAAGTCCGAACTTCCCATTCTCCAACGCGGCAATACTTTTCTGCAGGGAGTTTCTTGTCGGGTTTGCACCACGTGCGTAGGCATAACCCTTGTGTTTCGCGGGAGACTCCTGTACATATGTTGAAGTTTGAAAGATGGGAGTCATGATCGCCCCGGTAGAAGGATCAGCCTCAACTCCGGCGTGGACTGCTTTAGTTCCGAATTTCATACGCTACTGATTTTGAATACTGCCCAAATTAACTTGAATGCCCGGTTCGGCAAAGCACCAGGTGAAAGCAAATTTCCTCAGAAGCTTTTCTTCCAGTATTCCCGGATAGCTTCTTTCCAGTTGTCGCCGCTCTTGAGAAAGAGGGCGGTGTTAATGAGCATCTTATCTTCCGGGAGCGAAGGTTTCTGCGCTTCCACGATCTGGATGATGAGTGCGTATAATTTCTGGCGGAAAGACTCGGGATCGCGTTGTGCCAGCGCATGGAGGTCTCTGAAGATTGTATCAGTAGTAACTTCCCCGTCTTCCGTTTTGGTAGAATAGTCCGTTGGCGGAATGATCTGGGCAGGCTCGGTGCTCACGGGTTCAGGTGAGACCAAAGATGCGGCCTGCTGTTTTAGGAATTCATCCAGATCTTTCAGCGTATTCTTCTTCTTGCTCATGCGAGATAGTTTAGTATTGCCTGTGCCACCGGTTGATATTCTTTCTCTGGCTCAAGCGTACTGAAATTTACGAAAAGATTCTTCTGGGGAACGATCGCAGGAAGTATTATGGCGTCAAGGTTCTTCAAGGTCTCCCGTATAGTATAAAGATTAGTCTGTCGGTATATACGGTTAGGCAATACAAGGATCTTCAGTTTGTCGTTAAGTTGTCTGGCGGGAGCGAGATCAGTCACAGTCTGATATGTGACCAGAAGATCATTCTGTGTAAGGCTGGTAGGAACAACGACCAGGTCGCTCACAAGGCAAAGTTTCTTGATGCCTTCATCTGTTGTTTTGGCTGCGCTGTCTACAATTACAATGTCCGCTTTACCGGAATTTTTTATCCCCGTAAGCTCGTCGGCCACGGTGCTGTCCTGTGAACCCAGAATCTCGAAAGGTTTCACGTCTTTCTTGGCCTTGAAGAGCTCCATTTTCCGGAGTGTGTTCAGGGTATAGTTCGTATCAGTTTCGATGAGCATTACGTTCCGGCCGGATGCAGACAACGTAGTGGCTAGATGAATCGCGTTGGTCGTCTTTCCCGTCCCGCCCTTTCGGCTTATGAATGAAATTATCCTGGTCATAGCTGATCGACTGTAGTTGACCGAAGATAGTCAAAATACTTCACAGCTGGCTGGCGATGCAAGGAAGAAGGAGAGGTTGCAAAAAAAGAAAGCCGGGTCGTTCCGGCTTTATGGATTATATCGTTCTATTCAGATCAAATTTCTCCAGATGGTCTGCCACGCGTCGTACGACACTGCCTCCAAGCGCTCCGTCTACAACCCTGTGATCATACGAGTGTGATAAGAACATCTTATGACGGATAGCAATCACATCGCCGTAAGGCATTTCCATCACTGCAGGCTTTTTTTGGATCGCACCAAGAGCAATGATTCCTACCTGAGGTTGCATGATGATCGGTGTTCCCATCACATTGCCGAAAGACCCGACATTCGAAATAGTAAACGTACCTCCACTCAATTCATCGGGTTTGAGTTTGTTGTCTCTCGCGCGCTTAGCCAGGTCGTTAACAATCTTCGCGAGGCCGCCGATAGTGTATTGGTCCGCGTTCCGGATAACAGGAACAATCAGATTTCCGGAAGGCAACGCGACCGCCATTCCTATGTTGATATCTTTTTTCTTGATAATTCTGTCCCCGTCGACCTGCACATTGATCATAGGGAAATCCTTGATGGCCAGTACAACCGCCTCAATGAAGATTGGTGTGAATGTAAGAACATCGCCTTCGCGTTTCTGGAACTCACTACGGACTTTATTTCTCCACATCACAACATTGGTCACATCTGCCTCAACAAATGAAGTAACATGAGGAGCAATGCGTTTTGAGTCTACCATTCTTTCGGCGATCATTCTTCGCATACGGTCCATCTCGATGATCTCATCACCCGAGCCGATGGATGCGTGAACCTTCGGCATTGGCGCTGACGAAGTTCCTGCAGCTCCCGAAGTCTGTTTTTGCGGCGCTGACTTACGTCCATGAACAAAGTCAAGGATGTCCTTCTTCGTGACGCGGCCTTCGGCACCTGTACCGGCTATGGTCTCAAGTTCCTCTACAGAGATGTTCTCCTCCTTGGCAATATTCTTTACGAGAGGCGAATAGAATCGCGTAGTGTTTTTGAAAGCGGTGGAAGTATGATGACTTCCATTGGCAACCGTGGCCGTTGCAGCTTTCGAAGGAAGTTCATCCTTCGCGGGAGTGCTCTCTACAGTAACAGGCTCCGAACTACTTTCGGCGTCAGTCGTGATCACGGCAATAGGTTTACCCACCTTTATTACCTCACCCTCTTTCGCAAGTATTTCCTGCAACACGCCGGCATATGTCGAAGGCACTTCAGTGTCAACCTTGTCGGTCGCGACTTCAAGTACCGATTCGTCCTGCTCGATCTTATCCCCGGGTTTCTTCAGCCATTTCAGGATGGTGGCCTCCATGATGCTTTCACCCATTTTCGGCATGATGAGTTCTACCTTCGCCATTGTGTCTCTATTTTGCGGCAAGTTAATATTTTTGACAGTTTTTCAACTCCGAAAACGTTTTCTGCTGATATTTTTAGAAACACCCTTCATTTGTTTCAATCATTTCAAGGCCTTTGAAATAATGTTTGTCATTGTAACGCCGGTTGAACAACCTGAATTCGTGGTCAACGCCCTTGCGAATAATCTACAGATCCTTAAGGTTGATGCGGATCAGGTTCAAGGCCGCGACTGAGCTCAACTTAATGTTAATCAGTCGGTCTTTGGATAGCTGAAGCTTCCGCGCTACGGTCTTGTTCTCGTCTGAGTAAGCAATCCAGACAGTGCCTACAGGTTTCTCCGGTGTGCCTCCTAACGGACCAGCTACTCCGCTCGTCGCGACACCAATATCTGTCCCGAACTTCTTCCGGACATTGATCGCCATCTCGGTAATTGTTTCTTCACTGACGGCACCATGTTCCAGAATCGTTTCACCCTGAACATCGAGCACATTTGTTTTGATGAGGTTGTCGTATGCGATCAGGCTGCCAAGGAAATAAGCAGAACTTCCGGAAACACTGGTGATCATATGCGAGAGATATCCACCAGTGCAGCTTTCCGCACAGGCCAGTGTTAATCTTTTCTCCTTGAGAGTGCGGCCTACCACAACTTCAATGTCGTCGTCGCCGTACCCGAATATGAATTCACCAATAACATCGTTTAGCGCCGATACCAGTTCATTGCTCTCCTTCTCAAGTTGGTTCCTGTCTTCGCCATGTGCCGTAAGCCGAAGCCTCACCTGGCCGAGGTTAGGAAGATAAGCCAGTCGAATATGTGGCGGTAACGAACTTTCCCAGGCGCTGATCTTTTCAGCAAGGAAGGATTCTCCAATACCGATTGTTCTGATGACGGTATGATGAATCACCGGCGTCTTGAAAATCTTTTGTAGTTTCGGAATTACCGTCGTGGTCATCATGGCCTTCATCTCATGCGGTACGCCCGGCATGGATACAAATATTTTTCCGTCCCGTGCAAACCACATTCCGGGAGCAGTGCCGAGAGCGTTAGTCACTTTCTCGCAGCAAACGGGGAGAGCAGCTTGCTGACGGTTCAGTTCTGTCAACTCACGACCACGACTTTTGAAGAACTCTGTTACTTCAGCCAGAGCCTCTTCATTGATGGCCACTTCACAGTTGAAGTACTTAGCCATACATGGTTTGGTAAGGTCATCATTCGTCGGACCGAGCCCTCCGGTGATAAGTATGATGTCTGCGCGCTTCTCAGCTTCAGCGAAAGCTTGAAGGATCTCTGATTCAATGTCGCCTACTGAAGTCTTGCGAACGACGCGGATGCCCACTTTCGAGAGTTCAACACTCATCCATTGCGAGTTCGTGTCAACGATCTGTCCATAAAGGATCTCATCTCCGATAGTGAGTAATTCCGCAGTTACCATACGATTCATAATAAGAAACAAATAAGTCGAATTAAAACGAATCTGCAAGATTGGCTGCGTGGCAAGTCCGTTTAATGATAATCATTGTTGCCGGTCAGCCATTGATCCGGCACGATTATGAAGGTATCGCAACTTGCAGGGAGTCTTTACTTTTTTATACCTTTCTGCCGATAGCAATCGCATTGATTGAAAACTAAATGATCATGAAAATCAGAATCGGAATCGTGTTGGCTGCGGCGTTGGTACTTGGATGTACTTCGGCACAGATCAATCAGACACTCGGAGAAGTAAATAAGACGCTAGGATCAGGAGCACCCCTCACATCAGATGAGGTTGCGAACGGTTTGAAGGAGGCGTTGATCAAGGGCATATCAAATGGTTCGGACATTGTATCACAACTGGATGGATATTTTAAGAATCCGGAGATCATGATCCCGTTCCCTCCCGATGTGAAAAGAGTAGAGGAACGTCTGCGTCAGGTGGGTTTAGGAAACGAAGTGGATAAGTTTGTCATGACTTTGAATCGCGGAGCTGAAGATGCAGCGAAAGAAGCAAAGCCGATCTTTATATCTGCGATCAGGCAGATGACGATCCAGGATGCATTCGCGATTCTCAGAGGCGATCAGGATGCGGCAACGCAATATCTGAAGAGAACAACTTCCGCTGCGTTGAAAGACAAATTCAAACCTGTGATTCAGAATTCATTGCAGAAAGTAAATGCGACTAAATATTATAACGAGATCGTTACACGCTATAACCAGATTCCATTGGTTCAGAAAGTGAATCCTGATCTGGATGACTACGCGACGGACCGGGCGATCGAAGGGTTGTTTCTCATGATTGCGAAGGAAGAGCAGAATATACGGGCTAATCCTGCGGCAAGAACAACAGAGCTCCTCCGACGTGTGTTCGGATCTCAAAACTGATAGAAGTATAACTCATTAACCAACGCCATGGTTCTATTCGAAAAACATCAGCCCTTGCTGGAGAAGGCAATCAAGGCTCTGCATGAACGCACATTCTTCGCAGGGTTTCCCGAACATCCATCTCCCGCCATCTATGGTGAGACCGCTGATGCAGAGGCGCAGCAAAAATTTAAGTCTGCGTTAGGACAAAGATTCGAAGAGTTATTGCAGTCGGGAGAGACGTCCTGGGCTGGCGAAGAAGAATCACCTTATCTGCAGGAACGTCTTAACATCACATATCCGGTTACGACTGTGGATACGCTGATCGCAAATTCTTCCAGGGCGTTTCACCAGTGGAGGAAGATCAATCCAGAATCGCGGGCGGGCATACTGTTGGAATCTTTGGACCGAATAAAGACGCGCTTCTTTGAGATTGCCTACGCCACAATGCATACAACGGGTCAGGGTTTTATGATGGCTTTCCAGGCATCGGGCCCACATGCCGCAGACCGTGCACTTGAAGCGATTGCATCTGGCTATGAAGAATTGAAACGCTTCCCTGAACGTATTGTCTGGGATAAGCCCATGGGAAAGTTGAATGTTACTCTAAGTAAGGAATGGCGAGCCGTTCCGAAAGGGATTGCGGCTGTGATCGGTTGTTCAACCTTTCCAACATGGAACTCAGTGACCGGGGTATACGCGAGTCTGATGACCGGAAACACTGTCATTGTGAAACCTCATCCGGGAGCCATTTATCCTATGGCGATCATAGTGGCGGAGTTGCAGAAAGTATTCTCTGAAAACAACTTTGATCCCGCGATCTGTCAGCTTGCCATTGCTACGTTTGACAACCCGCTCACAAAAGAACTTGCAGAACGCCCTGAAGTGAAGATCATTGATTACACGGGCAACTCGGTCTTCGGAAGTTATCTTGAATCATTACAAGGGAAAACGGTGTTCACAGAAAAGACTGGTGTGAACTCCGTTATTCTTGATTCGGTGGAAGACATTGACAAGGTTGTTGCCAACCTTGCTTTCTCCGTTACGCTGTACAGTGGGCAGATGTGTACAGCTCCTCAGAATTTTTATGTTCCTTCGGAAGGCATCCGCACCAAAGACGGAATAATAAGCTTTGATGATTTTGCGCAGAAGTTCGCTGACAACATCAATGGTTTGGTAGACAATCCGAAAGCGGGTCCTTTTGTATTGGGTGCTATTCAAAATAAGAACACCTGTGCAAGAATCACGGATTGCGAGAAGTTGCCAGGCAAAGTTTGGTTGAAGTCACGGACAGTTGAGAATCCTCAGTTCAAAAACGCCCGGGTGCATACGCCTATGCTGATTGAAGTTGATTCATCGAGGAAGGATTTGTTTAGCCAGGAGCTTTTTGGTCCGATCGCGTTGTTGATCCGCACAAAGAATACAGATGAGTCAATTGCATTGGCGAAGGAGATGGCTATGAATCATGGGGCGATATCGTGTGGAGCTTATACCACTGACAAAGCCACACGCGATCTCATCGCAGACGAACTTTCTCTCGCGGCCACACCCGTGTCATTTAACCTTACGGGTGGAATCTACATGAATCAAAACGCCGCGTTCTCAGATTTTCATGTTACAGGCGGAAATCCTTCGGGCAATGCGTCGTTCACCAATCCTGAATATGTGAATAAACGCTTCACGTGGGTCGGCCACCGGGAGCCTGCAAAGATTGTTTGAAATACTTCGTGCTGATCTTGCCTTGGTGGCGACTGGAAACGGATCCCGGAGGAGGTGGGCTGAAATTTTGAAACATCAGACACAGAAACGCTGAAAATCCTATCTTTGCGGTCCCGAGCCGAAAGGCAAGGTGGGATTTCATGGTTTTTGCCTGCTGAAATTTCCTGGTCTCATAGTTCAACGGATAGAATAGGAGTTTCCTAAACTCTAGATCTGGGTTCGATTCCCGGTGGGACCACTAAAAACAGAGTGAGCGTGAGAGCGAGAGCGATAGACTCACTCTGTTTTTTTCTTCGCTCTCACACTGACACTGACACTGACACTGACAGTCACACACTCACACTGCCTCCCGCCACGTTGTTTATTGCCGTTATGTTCGATTTTGAGAAACTCGATGTTTACAAAAAAGCAAAGGCCTTCAATTCTGGGATCAGAACTTTTATCCGGGACACCAAACTGGACAATACTACAAGAGATCAGCTCAGAAGGGCACTAAAAACAGTGTGAGTGTGAGAGCGAGAGCGATAGGCTCAGTTCTTTCTTCGCTCTCACACTCACACTGGCACTGCCTCCTACCACGTTGTTTACCCCACCTTACCGTTATGTTCGATTTTGAGAAACTCGATGTTTACAAGAAAGCAAAGGCCTTCAATTCTGGGATCAGAACTTTGATCCGGGACACCAACTGGACAATACTACAAGAGATCAGCTCAGAAGGGGAGATGGCACTGGCCGTTGCGGGTTCCCTGTAAGAATATCACTCTTCCACCAATATTTCTTGTCTCCGCCCGCCCTGTATTTTCGGGTGTTCGTCGTCATTAGACGCTTCTAGTCGGCATTTCCAGCCTCCCGGACCTCACCCCAATTTTATAGGTCCAAACCTTACATGTCTCATGGAAAGGCGTCAATCAAACACTTATATCCATCCGGTTTTTGTGTTCCTGACGTAATTTGCATGACCCAGTGTGCTGTAATTATGAAGAGGATGTTTGATTTCGTGGGACATGTTCAGAAGGCCGATCCGGCCTTTGCAGTTACCCTGAAATTCGTTTTAGCAGGCATACTCTGGGTACTGTTCTCCGACCCATTACTGCACACCCTGTTTCCTTCAAGTACACTCTGGAAACTTCCACACATTCATATCCTGAAAAGTTTATTTTTCCTCGCAATCATCGGTGCAGCACTTTTCGTGTGGGCCAGCCGGTACGTGTCTTCCCTGGAAAAGCGTGAGAACGAAGTTCAGAATCTGTTTCAATCGAGCCCCATCGCGATGGGTATTATTGATGCAAAGACGTTCCGTTTTATTGAGGTCAACCAGTCTCTTCTCAAACTTTTTGATGTTACGGCCCGCGACCTTAGGGATATTACAATGGGTTCAATGCCTGTTGAACAGGAAAGGTATGAGGCTGTTCCTCTTATCATCAAGACCGGCGCGAAAGATCTTGGTACGTGGAAATTTCACAAGGGCAACGGGGTGATATCTGTTGATATGACTTCTCAGTCCATACGCGATAACGAAGCATTTCTGATCATTTTTACCGACGTCACGAACCAGGTGCGCGGGGAGCGTGATATGATCTCGCTACGCGGAAGCCTCGAACGTCAGTATAATGAGCGATTGGAAAATCTGATCAGAGTCAACGAAGAACTTGCTTACCGTGCGAGCCAGTCTGAGCATGTTAACCAGGAACTCATTGCCATCAATGAACAGCTTCAATATGTCAATAAGAAGATCGTTCTAAGGGCGGAAGACACTTCGTGGAAGAATGATCGGCTGGAGGATATCATGACTTCAATGTCGGATGCATTCTGGTCTTTTGATCTTACCGGGAGAGCACGTTGCTTTGTGAGCGTATCCGCCGCGGAGCTTTATGAAGAATGCGCAGAGAACTTGTCGAAGCCATGGTTCTGGCTCGACTACGTTCATCCTGAAGATGATCATATCAAGATCAGTTCACAGCAGCAGCTCACGGAAACTGGATACTGTGCCACCACCCACAGGATTATCACCCGCAGAGGGAATGAGAAGCTGGTATTCCTTAGAATTAAACTTTATCACGATCCGAAAGGTAGTCCGATGATCATCGGCAGCATAAGTGATGTTACCAATCTGGACGCCAGCGTAAGAAAGCCTGGAACCATTAATCCTCATCTTCGTCAGGCGTGAGCTATTGAATCCAGCCGTGCAGTCCCTCCGTTGTTCTGATGAGTTTGTAGTCTCCAAATGTGGCAAGAGTTTCTACTGCCGTGTCGGCGCCAATCATCATGATCACAGTCCTGTCCGAATCAACATCGCTTAAGAGTTCCCTTGATTCCGTCAGGAGAACCTGCTCCCCCTTATCAGCATTAATGATGTCTTTTTGCGGAATGTATCCTTCCACTCCATCGGCGAGACGGACGCGGTAATAATCTTTTACCTGTGCGAGAACTTCTACATAGGAATTCTTTCCAAGCGGAAGAATTACTTCCGATTTTGAGGCTGGACTCCTTCTCAGAGAAGATTTCTTTACTCCAATCTTAAATGGGTTTGCTGTAAAGGTTGTGTCTACCGCCGAAATGTTCGCGATTGCGTCAAGTGTCTTGATATAATGAAGAGGGTCCTTGCTTTTTGATTGGTAGATCCCAAAATGCAGGTGAGGAGGTGTATACCTTGCATTCCCGGTGTTGCCTACTGTTCCAAGTACGTCGCCCTGGTTTACTTTCTGTCCGGCGCTCACATATTGTGAATCAAGATGCGCGAAGTAATAAGAGTGCGCACGCTTCTTGTCATACATCCATACGACTTTTCCGCCGAGCCGCGAGTGGCCCACCCGTGATACTGTTCCTGAAGTAGGCGCTATGATCGGCGTTCCCTTCTTTGCAAAGATGTCCACGCCTTCATGACTCCGCTTTCCGCCATCTCTTGAGGCGCCATAAAAGCTTTGGATGGACTTATTGCTTGCACCGGATACCGGATTGATCAGGACCGGAGTTACGGACATCGAAAGAGAATAATAAGCGTTCACAAGAAGTTCAGGTTGTATTCTCAGGAGGCACCTTGCGTTCCTGGTCAGTTCGTACGATAGCGTCAGACTTGAATCACTCCAGGCTACATTTCGCCATTTGTTTTTCTCCCAGACGAAGAGGTCTGCGAAGACCCGTGCGTCAGAAGTGACTTTTAAGGCACCGTTTATCGTAACCACCTGGCCATCCATCGCATCGAACTGGTACGACCTTGCGTCAGGTCGATGCGATACAAAGTGTCCTGTTTCTGAGAAAGGAATTGACACGATGAGTGAATCTTTCATGGCATCTTCCCCTGCGGCGATCCACTGCGTAACCATCGGACGATTGTGGAGGTTTGCCTTCTCCAGATTGCGCACATATTCTTCGTACGGCCGCAATCCGGTAAGATCACTTTTGATGCTGCGGATTCCATTGCAACTAATGTTGATTGCACCGGAAACTAGGAGGAGAAAGATCAGGACTTTATGCATCACGATTATTTTGTTTGTTTCAGACTTTCGAACCAAGGGACAAACTTCTGCAGCATTGGAATAAATGCACTCCCGTGAGTTGCTCCTTCAATCAACGTCAGTGAAACGTCGTCGCTTCCTGACTTCTTGAAACTCTCCAGCGTAACCTGTGAGTTCTGATAGGGAATGATTTCATCCCGGGTGCCATGAAAGAGTCGGATGGGTGCGTTCGATTTCCAGCCCTCAACACTGTTACGTTGAATGGCTTCCTTGAAATCCAGTTCACCATCTCCGGATTTTAATTCTTCAAGGAAAGATGGATTCAAAAGTGATTTTACATCTGTCGTAAGCTTCGAATTGATTTGCCATCCATCATGTTGCCCTGTCATGTGAGTGGTCAATGCACGCGCATATTTTTCCTGAAAGAAGTCTGTCAATGGCCTGTCCCATCCGTACGTATTGTTGTATGACATGATAACGAAAGCGAGGTAAGCGGGGTATGAATACATCGACTTTGTTGTCACAGTGGTCAGCATTTCATTCAAATCGTAACCACCTGCACCAGCAGCCACCGCGGTAAGATTTAATCCAAGTTCGTTGGAGGTCTCGATGGCATTGGCTGTAGCAAGCGTTACGTATCCGCCTTCAGAGTAACCCGCGAGAAAGAGCTGATCACTGAAGACGATATTCCTGGAGGTCAGAAATTCTTTGGCTGATTTTATAAAATCAATGACTGTTGTGGCAGAATGCGCTTCATCATAATATGGATGAAAAAGATGTGAAGACTCACCGTATCCGATAAAGTCCGGCATTATTGCAATGTATCCCGCGGAAGCAAAGTATTCCATTCCAGTAAAGTCTCCGGCCACGCTCGGTGCCTGGTTTTTCCGGAACGTGGTGCCGTGCTGAAGACTCACGATGGGAGCCGGTGTTGATAAGTCTTCCGGAATATAAATGAGCCCACTTGCTTTAACGGTTTGATCCCTGTAGGAAGTTTCATATATGACCTTGTAGGTCGTCACTCCGTGACGTACCAGTGATGTGATTGCGGGTTGTCCGGCGTATTGAGCGAAGTTCTTTAGTGTTTGGAGAGGTATGCTCGTAACAGAGTCGGCGCTAACGAGGTAATTTTTTGCAGGGAGTGTTTCCTTTATGTTGCCGGACGACACTTCTTCGTTACAACCTATCATAGCACTGGCGACGAGAAGGGAAATATATTTGGATGATGACATATCAGAATTCTGTTGTTGAGGATCCGGGACCATTCCTTCGTTTGGAATAACGAACCGGGATCAGGTTATCTTATAATTTTGTTGGAACATCATAACAGAACACGGCATTGGAAAATTCATTATCCGCTTGCCGGTCCGCCGACTCCCTTTACGCCGGTTTGGATGTAATGGCGGGTAGCTGTTCCGTTGTTTCATCCTGTTTCGTCTAAACCGTCAAGTCAGAATCTTTCAATTTCGCTCCAGTTCATACATGGAAAGTGGCTTTCGGCAGCGTGGATGCTTGAGGTTTAACGTCCACAATTCAAAATATATATGCGGTAACGACATGCATACCCGCACGGATTTCAAAGGAAGCGACTGGCCTGAGTTTTACTTTATATATGGTGCAAACCCAACAAAACATTAAAAAACAATGGAAAAGGATTTAAAGGTACTCGTTCTGGAAGATGTGGAGGAGGATATGGAATTAATCACACGTTCCTTATTGAAAGCAGGGATGAATGTGGACGCCCGCCGTGTAGATACCCGGGAGGAATTCATTGAGGCGATCAGCCAATCGCCGGTTGATGTTATTCTTTCAGACCATTCATTGCCTCAATTCAACTCTCATGAAGCGCTGAAACTTTGTCGCAGTCACGGTCTGAATATTCCTTTTATTCTGGTTACAGGCACTGTGTCGGAGGAGTTTGCTGTGAAGAGTTTGAAGATGGGAGCAGATAACTATGTTCTGAAGTCTAACCTGGCGCGCCTTCCATCCGCTATCAATAATGCATTGAAACAAAAGGGTGATGAAGACGCTAGGTCAACAGCCAATGACGCTCTTCTGGTTCAGAATGAAGAACTAAGAAAGATCAACCGTGAACTGGATAGCTTTGTTTACAGCGTGTCTCACAATCTGAAAGCGCCACTGATGTCGGTGTTAGGGCTCATTAACATTGCGCGGATGGAAGATCAGAAGAATGGTAATGTATTTCAGTCATACTTCGATATGATGGAGAAGAGCGTTCATAAGCTGGACGACACATTAAAAGAGATTCTCGAGTATTCCAGAAACGCCCGCAAGGAACTTGTGATCAACGAAGTAGATATCGCTCAGATTATCGCGGATAATCTTGAACGAATGCAATATCTTGCCGGTTCTGAAAAGATAAGAAAGGACGTAAACATCAATGCGACCGCGCCTTTCATCTCAGATGCTTACCGGATGTCAGTGATCTTCAATAATCTGGTTTCAAATGCAATTAAGTATTCTGATCAGTCGAAGGAAGATCCGTTCCTGGAGATCAACGTGGATATTAATGAAGAGCGTGGATTGTTTATAGTGAAAGACAACGGGATGGGTATCCCCAAGGAATTTGTGAACCGGGTATTTGAAATGTTTTTCCGGGCTACCGCAGAGAAGGAGGGTGCCGGCCTTGGGTTGTACATCGTAAAAGAGACGGTAGAAAAACTCCACGGGGTTATCCAGGTTGACTCAGAGCCACGCGTGGGAACGACGTTCCGGATCGAGATTCCGAACTTTGAAACATTCCGGCCTGACTCGAACGAGGTTAACTAAAGCAAACAATAGCGGTCGTCCATCCCGTACCACAGTCTGTCACAATCTCAGGCATTCTGTAGAAACGGGGATTGATTCGAAAGTGCTAAATTTCAATGGATTCGGCGGTCGAAAGAATGGTACTGAATTTTTATAGGTAGAGTCCAGCAACGTGTTTGCTGGTTAAAAATATCACCTATGAAACGGATTTTGTTTGGCCTCCCGGCTCTGGCCGGCTTAGTAACCATCCTGGTCGGAGCGGATTTCAAAGAAGCGAAGGTTCAGGAAGTGGCTGAAGTTAAGAAGCATTGTGCTGGCTATACGGTAATTGAAGCCGGGCTTGGCGTGGATTGCCATGGTGATACAGTGAAGTTGGTTAAGAAGTATGGGTTTTATGAGCTTAAGACATCCTATGAAAACACGGATCTAGCTCTGAATCCTTAAGCAAGTTTGATACTATAGAATAAAGATCATGAAAAGAATATTGGTAATTTTCCTGCTAGGGGTGGGGTTGATAAGTGTGAATGCACAGGAAAAAGAGGGTGTGAAGAGCGAAGGAGCGCATCAGTCAGAATACAACGCCGATGCTCAGGATCGTGAGCACACCGCAGAAATTGATAGCCGTGTGCAGTCTTCTGAAGACGGTGAAGATGATGGCGATGCAGGAGAACAAAGTCAGGATGCTTCCTCCTATGCGAACACAGGTGGGACGGACACCCGGACGACGAGTTCATCAGGGTCTCCTGGCATTCTGATGACTGACGATGAAGAAACTGACGGCACGAACAATATTCAACGCGCTACATTGAATATTGCCGGTTCACCGATACCGGGAGGACAATCTTCTGATTCAAAAAAGGGAGACGGCCCTTCTGATAACAAGAAGTTCGATGGGAAAGAACAGAAGGATGTTCCTGGAACTACCAAATTTGAAAGAAAGCAATCAAAGAAACGTTCTGGTAGAAAATAAATACTTTACTTTCCGGCTTTCATATTCATGAGATCGATCATGAGATTGAAAGAGTCCATCGATGAAGGGTTGTTCAACTTCAGCGGCTTTACTATATAACCGGAGATTCCAAGATTGCGTGTAGCTTCACGGTCAATACGCTCATCCGATGTTGTTACGATAAATACTTTTAGATCTTTCCAGGTGCTGTGTTTACGGATATAATTCAGGAACTCAATGCCGTTCATCTTCGGCATATTGATATCCAGCAGAACGACATCGGGTCTTTCGGCGACATCCACGGTGTTTAGATACTCCAGTGCTTCTTCACCATTCCTGGCAACCGCTGTCTTGTGCAGAATATTCATCTTGCCAAGCGTTCGCTGCATATCCATCACGTCTAATTTGTCATCTTCAACAAGTAGAATATTGATAACTTTTCCTTCCATTGCTATGTCGTTTTTGGCCAGGTAAAAATAAACTTAGAACCTTCACCGGGTTCTGAAATCAATTCAATGGTCTGATTTCTGTCGTCCAGAATCTTTTTGATGATCGCGAGGCCAACGCCTGTACTCTCAAAAGAATCTGAGCCGTTCAATGTTTGAAAGATCACAAATATCTTATTGTGATAGTTTTTTGCAATACCCGGGCCGTTATCTTCAACAGTAAAACGATAGTGTGTTGTTTCATCGGTGTAGAATATCCTTATATAGCCTTCGGATTTGTCATGATACTTAATTGCGTTATTGATAAGATTACTGAAAATCTGCAGAAGCGGGACACGATGTGTGTACAAAACAGGCAGATTCTCCTGGATCTGAAACTTCAGACCCGGCTTAAGTGGAAGAGATTCGCGTAATTCCTCCAGAAGATTGTTCAAGTCTACTTCTTCCACGTCCATCTCATATTGACCGACCCGTGAATAGGAAAGAATTCCGTGTATAAGGTTTTCACCACGTACGATGCGGCTTTTAATCAGGCCAACATACTCCTTCACTCTGGGAGACAACTCATGAAGGTGATCCTCTTCAATCCATGAAACCACGTTATCTATACCCCTGAGAGGAGCCTTCATGTCATGAGAAACGATGTGTGCAAACTGATCGAGCTCCTTGTTTTTCCGCTGAAGCAGTGAAATGTTTTCTGAGAGTACTTTTGCCATGTGGTTCAGCGAGGCGGCAAGCTTACTCAATTCGTCATGTCCGGATTCTTCAGTATAAGTATCGTACTTTCCACCTGCGATGGCGTCCGCCATGTCAACCATTTTCATGATCCTCCGGGATATGCGTATCGCAAGGAATGCAGCCACCGCCAATCCGGTGAAGATCGAGAAGGATGTAAGATAGATACTGATAATCCTTGTTTGTTGAATTGATTTCTCCAGATCTGTTTTCCGCGCCTCTCTTACGGTGTACTCATAGTTTATGAAATCCCGCAGCGCACTATTGAGAAATCCCACCACCCTTGTCTCATACCCGCTGTTGAATTTCGTGCGATACAACGCTTCGAAGGCTGCATCACTACTGTCATTGAGCACAGAATGTTTTTTCGCCTCAATCAATGGTAATGCAAAATTCTCTACCCACTCAGTATTGGTTTGCTTGATTTTTTCCAGGTACTGAAGCTGGGTCTGATGATCATTGGCGATGAGCGGTCGCAATTCCGCGATGAGCTTTGTGTTTTCCAGATACGCTGAGTCATACGCTCGCACAAAATAGTCTTCTCCCGTGAACATATATCCCCTCAGGTGACTCACCATATTCAGAATGTTTCGTTGAAAGCGGTTGCCGCTTCTCACAACTGTGGTCGACTTGCTTAACCAATCTGAATTCTCCCGCACATCGTCTGCCAGCTGGAAGTTGATATAGGTGGTGATGGAAAACATTACCAGGATCACAAAGAATCCCAGGAAGATGAATACGGCAATCTTCATTCTAAGGCGGCTCTAATATGAATGGTTCGGTCGGTTAATTAATACAATCTGAGGATAAAGACAATTAAATGGTTGGCATTAGATTTTAAGCGATTGATTTTTTCTTAGTGGTGTAGACGGATGTCAACAAGCAAACCGCACGGAAACATATTCAAAAAATTTCGTCGTGGTCTCTCTGAACTTAGTTGGCGGTCATTGACTTTTCTTGTTTACATTTAATTACTAATAATTCCGTACCATGGGCAAAAAGATTTCTCCGCAGTCTGGAACCGCGCATCTTGAAGTAGATGTCGTTGCCAAACGCAAGGAGACAAAGAAGAAGGGACCGGTGATCACCACAGTGCCGGCGGCGATAGAGGATCATGCACGTCTGAACGGTCTCGATAACCGCGAGCTTCTGCGTGTGCTTACTGAAGTCCGCAATGGAAACTTTTCGGTAAGGATGCCCTTCGACCAGGTTGGTCTCAGCGGAAAGATCTGCGATACACTTAACGATATCATTTCTCTGAATGAAAAGATGATGCACGAGTTCACACGTGCAGGGAATACAATTGGTAAACAAGGAAAGCTGACCCAGCGTATTGACGTTCCTACCTCCCGTGGATCGTGGAGCACCGGTATCGATGCATTGAATGGTCTGATCTCTGACCTGGTGCACCCTACCATTGAAATTGCCCGCGTTATCAGCTCGGTGGCGAAAGGAAATCTCTCGCAGGAAATGCCTCTTGAAATCGGAAGCCATGCCCTCCAGGGAGAGTTCGCCCGTATCGCTCGCGAGGTGAACGACATGGTGAAGCAGCTGAACCTTTTCTCGATGGAGGTTACTCGTGTGGCGCGGGAAGTGGGTTCAGAAGGAAAGCTTGGTGGCCAGGCGAAGGTGAAAGGCGTCGCCGGTGTATGGAAAGATCTCACCGACTCTGTGAACCAGATGGCGTCAAACCTTACCGCGCAGGTGCGGAACATTGCTGAGGTAACAACTGCGGTGGCGAAAGGCGACTTATCTAAGAAGATTACCGTTGATGTGAAGGGAGAGATCCTTGAACTGAAGAATACCATCAACACGATGGTGGATCAGCTTAACTCATTCTCGTCAGAGGTAACCCGTGTTGCACTGGAGGTGGGTACGGAAGGAAAACTGGGAGGTCAGGCCCAGGTGAAAGGAGTTGCTGGAACATGGAAGGACCTTACAGACTCAGTGAACCAAATGGCTTCGAACCTTACGGGGCAGGTAAGGAATATTGCTGAAGTGACCACCGCCGTTGCAAAGGGAGACCTTTCGAGACAAATCACGGTGGACGTAAAAGGAGAGATTCTTGAGCTTAAGAATACAATCAACACAATGGTGGATCAGCTGAACTCATTCTCAGCTGAAGTAACCCGGGTGGCAAGAGAAGTAGGGTCGGAAGGGAAGCTTGGAGGTCAGGCTACCGTAAAAGGTGTCGGTGGTGTATGGAAAGACCTTACGGATTCGGTGAACCAGATGGCGTCGAACCTTACTGGACAGGTGCGCAATATCGCGCAGGTGACCACCGCTGTGGCTAAAGGTGACTTATCAAGAAAGATTACTGTTGATGTTCGTGGCGAAATCCGCGAGCTGAAAGATACCATCAACACGATGGTGGATCAGCTCAACTCATTTGCTTCTGAAGTAACGCGTGTTGCCCGCGAGGTAGGTTCGGAAGGGAAGCTTGGCGGTCAGGCTACCGTGGAAGGTGTCGGAGGAGTGTGGAAAGATCTCACTGACTCAGTGAATCAAATGGCCTCCAACCTCACAGGTCAGGTTCGGAATATTGCGCAGGTAACCACCGCGGTTGCGCGGGGAGATTTGTCCCGTAAGATTACGGTGGACGTTAAAGGAGAGATCCTTGAGTTGAAAGACACAATCAATACAATGGTGGATCAGCTGAACTCCTTTGCGTCGGAAGTAACACGTGTAGCAAGAGAAGTTGGATCTGAAGGAAAGCTAGGAGGACAAGCCGATGTTCCTGGTGTGGGTGGAACCTGGAAAGACCTCACAGATTCGGTGAACAAGATGGCGGGTAACCTTACATCGCAGGTTCGGAATATTGCCGAGGTGACGACCGCGGTAGCGAAAGGAGACTTATCGCGTAAGATTACAGTGGACGTAAAAGGAGAGATCCTTGAGCTTAAGAATACGATCAACACGATGGTGGATCAGCTCAACTCCTTCGGTTCTGAAGTAACGAGGGTGGCGCGTGAAGTGGGTACGGAAGGAAAGCTCGGGGGGCAGGCTACGGTGGAAGGCGTCGGTGGTGTCTGGAAGGACCTTACCGATTCGGTGAACCAGATGGCGTCGAATCTTACAGCGCAGGTTCGGAACATCGCTGAAGTGACTACCGCTGTTGCGAAAGGAAATCTCTCGCGCAAGATTACGGTGGATGTAAAGGGAGAGATCCTCGAGTTGAAAAATACCATCAATACAATGGTGGATCAGCTCAATGCTTTCGGTTCAGAAGTAACCCGTGTGGCAAGGGAAGTTGGTTCTGAAGGGAAACTCGGTGGACAGGCGTATGTCCCGGGCGTTGCAGGGACGTGGAAAGATCTTACCGACTCTGTAAACCTCATGGCCTCGAACCTGACGTCGCAAGTTCGAAATATCGCTGAAGTAACCACGGCGGTAGCAAATGGTGACCTTTCGAGAAAGATCGGAGTGGACGTGAAGGGTGAGATCCTTGAGTTGAAGAACACTATCAATACGATGGTGGATCAGCTGCGTGGCTTTGCTTCTGAAGTAACGCGGGTGGCTCGGGAAGTGGGAACCGAAGGAAAGCTGGGTGGTCAGGCCAACGTTCCTGGTGTTGCCGGAACATGGAAAGATCTTACTGACTCTGTGAACCAGATGGCGGGTAACCTTACTGCGCAGGTCCGTAATATCGCGGATGTCGCAATCGCGGTTGCCAATGGTGATATGTCCAAGAAGATTACAGTGGACGTA
>JAEYXN010000077.1 GCA_023431285.1 Bacteroidota bacterium | reverse complement strand
TTACCGACCTGGATCATCCTTCTATTTTCAATCTTCTGTCTATATTGCATAAACGATTTTTGATTGTGCTTAAAGAGGGAATAGCGAAGTTTTCGAAGCTCGATAGTCTGATGGAAAACCTGACGGGATATGTGGAGGCGCGTATCGAGCTATTGAAATATGATCTGAAGGAAGATCTCTCAAAAGTTCTGTCAAAGGCGTCGGTGTTCATGACACTTCTGCTGATAGGAATTTTTTTTCTGTTGTTCCTTAGCTTCTCGGTTGCAATGTTGATCGGGCAATACCTGGGTTACTTTGCTGGGTTCGGAATCGTGAGTCTGATCTACATTTTGATCGGAATACTTCTTTTTGTTAATCGTGAGACGCTGGAACAAAGGGTAGAGATAAAAGTCAGAGAGATAATCAAGCAAAAGAAAAAATGATATGGAACTGATTGACGGCGATGATATAAAACAAGAGCTTATTAATAAGTCGGCGCGCCACCGCCAGGAAATCGAAGGCGACTTCAAGCTTATCACCGAGAATACGGAAAAGATCATCACCAATGCGCTGATCATCGGAGGAACGCTTGCGTTCACATATTATCTTGTTCGGCAGGTGACTGGTGGTTCATCGAAGAAAAAATCAAAGAGAAAACCGACGCGCCTTCAGGTGGTTTCAGATAACGCTGGTGCTGGCACCGTCGCGGAGGAAGTGTCCGAACCTGCTTCCATGGGTCTGGTTGGACAACTAGGCACTGCGTTGGCTTCGCAGGCATCGATCTTTCTTTTGAATCTGGCCAAAGAAAAATTGATGGAATATCTCGACGAACGCGCTCAAAAGAAACAACAGGGATGAACGTAATTGAAACGTTGCGGGAGCGTCGTCGCGCAGGCAAAAAATCAATGCAGTTTTGCTTGATCCTGACAAGATCGACGACTCTTCCAAGATCCTTCCTCTCATTAATCTTTGCAACGAAAATTGTGTCGACTTTTTCTTTGTTGGAGGAAGTCTTATCACCACGACGAACCTTTCAGATGTGGTGCAGACCATCAAACAACAAGTCAATATTCCCGTGGTTCTTTTTCCAGGAAATAGCATGCAGATCGATCCTTCTGCCGACGCGTTGCTGTTTCTTTCATTGATATCCGGGAGAAATCCGGAGCTTCTTATAGGACAACATGTTCTCGCCGCGCCGATTATAAAAAACACGCGACTGGAAGTAATCCCAACGGGTTATATGCTGATTAATTCTGGCAAGCTCACTTCAGTGGCATACATCAGCAACACAATGCCGATTCCGGAGGACAAGTACTCTCTTGCAGCATGTACAGCGATGGCCGGAGAAATGCTTGGATTGCAGTGTATCTATATCGATGCGGGAAGCGGTGCTGACCGCGAGATTACTCCGCGTATGATTGCCTCTGTCAGAAAAGCAGTAAACGTCCCGTTGATTGTTGGTGGAGGCATCAACACGGCTCAGAAAGCGCTCAATGCATTTCAGGCTGGCGCCGATCTCATAGTTATCGGCAATGCCCTTGAGAAAAATCCCGATCTGCTCAATGAGATATCGGAGAAGGTTTATGATTTGAATCGTCCGTAACGATGACGCTACACGCGTAAAAGCTCGCGGGAGATCACAAGCTTCTGAATCTCGGTTGTTCCTTCGTAAATCTGGGTGATCTTTGCATCGCGCATCAGACGCTCCACATGATATTCCTTTACGTATCCATAACCGCCATGGATCTGCACTGCTTCGGTAGTGACCTCCTGCGCGATTTGTGATGCAAACAATTTCGCCATGGCGGCAGCCTTGACAAAATTTTTATTCTGATCTTTCAACCACGCTGCTTTCAGAACCATCATTCTGGCCGCGTCAATCTTCGTAGCCATGTCAGATAACTTAAACTGGATGGCCTGGTGGTCGGCGAGCTTCTTGCCGAAAGCTTTTCGCTCCTTGGAGTATGCAAGCGCAAGTTCGAACGCGCCTGAAGCAATGCCCAAAGCTTGTGAAGCGATGCCGATGCGCCCACCGTTCAGTGTCGTCATGGCAAATGAAAATCCAAATCCTTCGTCACCTATCCGGTTAGCCTTAGGCACTTTTACATCTGTAAACATAAGTGAGTGAGTGTCTGATCCACGGATTCCCATCTTATCTTCCTTCTTACCAACCACAAATCCGGGCATTCCCTTTTCAACGATGAGGGCATTGATGCCTTTATGTTTCTTTTCTGGATCTGTTTGGGCAATGACGAGGTAAACACTCGCACTGTTTCCATTAGTGATCCAGTTCTTGGTCCCATTCAACAAATAGTAATCTCCTTTGTCTTCGGCGGTAGTACGTTGGCTTGTTGCGTCCGATCCGGCTTCGGGTTCCGAAAGGCAGAAGGCACCGATTGATTCGGCGGTGGCCAGTTTCGTTAAATATTTTTGCTTCTGTTCTTCGGTGCCGTATTTCTCAAGTCCCCAGCATACTAGAGAATTGTTGACAGACATGCAGACAGATGCGGAGGCGTCGATTTTGGAAATTTCCTCCATCGCCAGAACGTAAGAGATTGTGTCCATGCCGCCGCCATTGTATTTAGGGTCGACCATCATACCCATGAAACCAAGCTCTCCCATTTTTTTTACTTGTTCCATTGGGAACTTCTGATGGGTATCGCGCTCAATGACCCCCGGCAATAATTCGGTTTTTGCAAAATCGCGCGCAGCCTGTTGAACAGAAAGATGCTCTTCCGTAAACTGGAAATTCATAGGTTAATTGTTTCAGAGTTGAATCTCAATCCCAAAATAAGGAAATGGATGATCGGTAAGCCAGCTTCCAGCATTTTTTCAAACAAAAAAGGCCCGGACATCAGCCCGGGCCTCTTTTTGATAAGTCCAGTTTAATTATTCGTCGCGGCTTCCACCCATGAGAAGCATCACGTAATAAAGCAAGGTGGTAATAGCACCGATGGCGGCAACTACATACGTCATGGCAGCCCATTTCAGCGCGTCCTTAGCCATGTCATGCTCCTGGCGTGTTACGATACCCCGAGCCTCCACCCATTGCAATGCACGCTTGGACGCATCAAATTCTACCGGAAGGGTTACAACCGCGAACAAGGCAAACATCGCATAACACGCTACAATTATTGTAAGTGCCATAGGCCAGAAGTTGTGTACAAACGCACCACCGAAAATCATCGCCATCATGATGAAGTTCATGATCTGACCGCTGACGTTTTGAATAGGTACCAGCGCAGAGCGAAATTGAAGCATGCTGTAAGCTTTGGCGTGCTGAACAGCGTGGCCGCATTCATGGGCAGCGACAGCCGTAGCGGCAGCGTTGCGACCATGATATACCCCTTCACTCAAATTGACTGTCTTATTGGTCGGATTGTAGTGATCGGTGAGTTCACCGCTAACACAAGTGACCTGAACATCGTGGATCCCGTTATCGGCAAGCATTAGCCTGGCGACATCGGCACCAGTCAGATCTCTTGTGAGGTGAGTCTGAGAATACTTCCGGAATTTGCTTTTCAACCGGGAGCTGACCACCCATCCGATTACCATAAAAACAACACCAATAATTAATGCACCACCCATAGTTATTTCGATTCTTAGTTTTCGTTATCGTTCTTAATCAACCTTCAAGCCAAGTCGTTTTCCTGTCAAAACGACATTCAAATAACGCCACGGTTGTCGTTTCAGTTTCAGAGTAAAGGTAAAAAGATCGCCCTTCATTTTGATCTTAGGTCGGACGAACCCTCCGTTTATTTCACTCTTCCTCTAAAATTCGACTTTCTGCGACGGATTCCTTGGCGCGGGCGGTTAAAAATTGATTAGAAACCTATTGTCAGCATTAATTGGTAGCTTCTGCCAGCCTGTGGGAAGAAATAGTTCTCACGATATTCGTCGCCACCTCCCCTGTAACCCCAGGTATAGCCATTCGATTCATACTCTTCCGCCAATATGTTGTTGGCAAGAAGGCTCACGCCGATTTCCCTGGCGAAAGACGGTTTGAAGGAATACGTTAACCTCAGATCATTGACGAAGTAAGGATCCAGGCTCCGCGCACGATTGGATGTGTTGTCCAGATATTGACGGCTTACGTACTTAGACAGCGCCGTGATGTCTAATCCAGCGGGTAAACGATAAGTTAAAGCTGCCCCCGCGATGAGTGAAGGCGAAAACGCAATGTCTGTGTCGCGGAAGTTATACTCGACTGCGTTGTACTCATCCCAGTCGACACCGTAATCGTAAATGGTTTCTGTGAAGTTTTTGATCTTGTTCTGACTCAATGTAGCATTCGCATTCAGAGTAAGACGAGGATCGATCTGGATGGTAGCCTCCGCTTCAATGCCGGCGCGATAACTCTGGTCTACATTTGTTCGAATCGGAGAGCCTACGTCATTAATTCGACCACTGTGAATAAGCTGATCGCGGTAATCCATATAATAAAGGTTGACGCTAAGAATAAGTCCTTGCTTATGCATGCGGTAGCCCAGCTCAACGTTGTGCAATGTCTCTGCGCGTGGCTGATCATTAACCGGCGCGTTGACAAAATCGCTTCTCACCGGTTCGCGGTTAGCAACACTGTATGAGGCATACACCTGGCGCGCGGGGTTGAGTTGATAGACAATTCCCGCCTTCGGATTAAAGAAGTTGAAGGTTTCATCTATGTCAAGCACAAGGCCATCGTCGTCCATGCCCTTTGTCTCATAATGAATGAATCTGCCCTGAAGGTCGAGGAACGGATGGAGCTTTTCTCCCAGATGAAAATTCAGTTTCGCGTAAATGTTCGCGTCATCTTTCCTGCTATCGCTGGTGTAATATTGATAACCATAAGGGATCGTCGCTACTTCGGCCCAGATGATTTCTCCGAAGTGTACTCCGTCATACCGGTTGGCTCCACCTCCAACGTTGAGACTCCATTTTTCCTTGTCGAGATTCAAAGAGAAAGTGAGTCCTCCAAAACGGTTGTCGAGCCATCTCCTGCGAATGAAATCACCTTCGGAAACAAGAGAGTCTCCGATCATCACAGGGTCAAGGAAGTATGAACCGAAATCATCTTTAGGTTTAAACTCTTCATAGTATCCTTCCCCGGGAGTGAAATGGAATGCAACGTTCCCGGTAAGATTCTCCTTCAGTTGTTGAGACAGGTGTAGTTGAAAGTGATGCTGCTCATAATCGTCCACCTGATTTTGATAGGTGTATGGATTGAAAGTTCGCGATGACGAATTAAGGAGGTGTTGTGTCTGCTCATCATTCCACCCTTCGTTCATGGCAGTGACCAGCATGGCTTCTTCATCGTTTTCGAGTCTGGATTGTGGAACGCCGTACCATGCCTGATAGGTTCTTTCCTTTCCTCCGAACAACATTCCTTTGATGATGGTCTTTCCGCTATAGAAACCGGCAGAGAAGTAATAGGAACCAAGTTCAGCAGTGGCTCTGTCGATGAAGCCATCGGAGTTGATTCGGGAAAATCTTCCGTCGATCACCCATTTGCCTTCGATCAATCCTGTTCCGAAGGAAAGTGTATGACGTCTGGAATTATACGAGAACTCATCACCAAGGAAACCGACGGAGTTAGTAAGCGTCGCGTATGGGTCGTCATTCTTTGTGATGGTCTGAAGATTGATCGTCGCACCAAAAGCGCCGGCCCCGTTTGTAGAAGTACCCACGCCACGCTGGATCTGAATGCTTTGCGCGGATGAAGCGATGTCGGGAACGTTCACCCAGAAAGTTCCAAGCGACTCGGCGTCATTGTAAGGAATTCCATTGATCGTGACATTGATACTGGATGCATCGCTTCCGCGGATACGCAAGCCGGTGTATCCGAATCCCGTTCCCGCATCTGAAGTTGTTACCACCGATGGCGTCCAGTTTAACAGCGCTGGAAGATCCTGGCCGAAGTTCTGCCGTGTGATGGTTTGTTTTGAAACATTTGAAAAAGTAGCCGGTGTTTCCGCGTTGGCGCGTGTGGAAAATACCAGTACCTCCTCCGTTAGTTGTGCGGATTGCTGCAACGTAATCTGAATTTCATCGCTTGAAGGAACTGTTACTTCGTGTGAAATTTTTTCGTGGCCGACAAACCGGACCTGGAGGTGGTAAACTCCCGCCGGGAGGTTTCGAAGGATGAACCGTCCCAGCTCGTCAGCGATTGCAAATTCGCGGCGACCTTCCACTTCAAGAGTGGCGCCGCTCAGGGCTTCTCCGCTTTCAAATGAAACGACGCGACCGCGTAGTGAATGACTTTGCGCCTGCGCATGCAGCGACATTAACAGCACTAGAGCTGTTGTTGAAAAAAACTTGAACATTGAGTGTTTGGTTTAAACAGCAGTTCATAGGGGTGAACCGCTTGTGTTTAACCACCACGCAGCAAAGCGTGATTGCCTTCCCTTCGGCCGCATTACCGGCATCAGGTTCATTGGGTATAATCTCAGCCCGTTATTTTAAGGCACCCCTAACAACTTTCCGTCCTTCGGAAAGATGCACAAAGGTAATCTCCAATTTTTTTAATTTGCAAACGGCCGTGGAATTTCTTCGTTTGCACAATGCGATCTGTTATTTTCGGCCTTCCCAATTCCCATGTATCACGCAATTATCGACAAACAAAAATTTGAAATCGTCACAAGCGATGGTGATGTAACGGTCAACGGACAGACTGTCGAGCTTGATCTGACCGTTGTCGGTGAAAATAAATTCCACGTCATCTTCAACGGAAGGAGTTACTCGGGCGAAATTGTAAAGACGGACGCTGCGACCAAAATGGTGACTGTCAAGATTAATGG
>JAEYXN010000052.1 GCA_023431285.1 Bacteroidota bacterium | reverse complement strand
GAGCATACTGTTTTGTACCTTCTCTACGATAACGCCTGATTTGATCGCCTCTTCAGGAAGTTCCTCCATTACGGACGCGACTCGGTTTTGAACGTTTACAGAAGCAACTTCCGGGTCCGTACCCGATTCAAAGATTACCTGGATCACACTTGTGCCATCATTGCCTGAAACCGATGTCATATACGCCATTCCTGGGACACCGTTGATGGCCCGCTCCAGGGGAGTGACCACTGCCTTGACGCAGGCCTCGGCATTGGCTCCAATATATTTCGTAGTCACCGTTACCTCCGGCGGCGCAATGTCTGGAAATTGCGTCATCGGCAGTTGTGTAATTGACAGGAAACCTAATAGCGTTATGATCGCAGAAATCACGATAGACAGAACGGGTCTGTGGATAAGTTTAGCAGTCATAGGTAAATACTATTGGTTGGATATTTCTGCAAGAACGAGATGTGAAGGGATGTCTTCTGCGGAAATGTGGTCGCCGTCCTTTATGCGTTGCACACCCTCGTAGACTATTCGATCGGTAGATTTGAGCCCGGCATCCAATATGTAAAAATGCGGGATGCGCAGCTTTGGATTAATGACCGTTTGCCTTGCTACGTTATTCTCGTCGAGTATGAAGACATAGGTCTTGTCCTGAATTTCAAAAGTCGATTTTTGCGGGATCAGAATAGCGTTTCGAAGTTGCTTTTCAATCAGCACCTTCCCACTCGAGCCATGCTTCAGTGTAAAGTCCGGATTTGCAAAGACAGCACGAAAAGCAATGTTTCCAGTGTGCCTGTCGATCTGACCTTCTGCAGTAGTGACATGACCGGAATGCTGATGCAATGAACCATTGACAAGTTCCAGTCGTGCCTCGCTCGTTTCGTTCGCCTGTTTAAGACCCAGGTAATCCAGGTACTCGACCTCGGACAAATTAAAATAGGCCACAACTTCACGAGGATCTGAAAGAAAGGTCAACAGTTCTCCCTCAGAAACAAGCGAACCCGCCTTTTTGGGTATGCGATCTACAATACCATCAAATGGCGCACGGATCTCAGCAAAAGACAATCGAAGCTTCGCCGATGATTCGTGCGATTTTGCTTCTTCTATTCTTGCACGAAGTGCTTCGAGTTTGGACTTTGCAATCTCGAGCTCCATTTCTGATACCACGTTGTTCTCAACCAATTTGGTGGCGCTGCGGAGATCCACCTCTGCTGCTTTCGCCTCCGCTATTGTGCTCTTTAGTATCGCAGTGGCTTTGAAGACCTCTTCCTTGAACTCCTGTGAGCTTAGAGTGAAGAGGAGCTGTCCTTTTTTTACTTGTTGGCCTTCGCTTACATGGATCCGATCAACAAAGGCCGGCACTCTTGACCTTATCTCGGTATGCTGGATTGCCTGTATATCGGCTATATATGCGGTCGTATAGGTCGTATCCTTTAGTAACGGAGTGACTACAGGAAATTTATCAACCTCTGATTTATTGTTTTCCTGGATCGAACAGGCACTTGCAAAAATTGATATTATTAAAAAGGTGAACATACCCATGCGGTATGCATGTGAAATGAATTTCATTGCTTGAATTGATTTGTGATTAGAAAGAACAGAGAACGCCCGAAGGCAGTTTAGGCAAGTATGCCTTTCGGAGGAGGAACAAAAATTCCTATAGAAGGCCACGGTGGTTGATTGTCGTCAACCATTGACCATTTACGATCTAACAAAAACATTGAGTGATGAATAGCGCTTGACGACCGCGTGGAGCAGATAAACTTGAATGCATCGATATTGTCGCCGTTATCTGTATCGTGTTCATCAAAATCATCGAAGGCTCCTTCCAGTCCAAAGACTACTTCCAGCACAAGTTCAGCAATACTTTCGATCTCGTGGTACGAGAAATTTTCAGGGATATCAATGGGATCCGGATCACGTGGGTCGATACTATAATTCAAGAGGTGCAGAGCCAGCACCCAGCAGAGTATCCGGTAGAATCCAAAAAATTTGCGACCAATGAGTCCCATAGGACCTCAAATATAGAATGTATATTCATATATATGATCGTCTGTTAAATGATCGTCGGTGTTATTTTATACTGCAGGTCGAAATGTTGATCTAATGGATCAACCCTGGGTTGTCAGCGTCTGTTTTTTCCGCGTTTCATTTACAGAATTTTCATAATTATCAACATCAGAATACCTTAGATCAACCTGCTCTGCCTTCCTTCATTTTTGTTTTTAATTGTATTCTAATAATCAATTCTCATTCTTGCACTCATCCGAAGGGTTCGGTTGAAATTCTTGTACTCAATTTGCCCGGGAGTTGTCGTTGCCGTAAGTAGATTGAAATGCATTCGGGCGTGCCCCCGTGAAACCCGGGGTCGGGCCCTCGGCACTCGCCAGGCCGCGCACTTTCCATTTCGGGCTCAAACAAATGCCTCGGTCCCTCACGCGGATATCTGTTCGGAGAAATGTGCCATGGAATTTATTAATGACCATTTCAATGACGACTTTTACTATAGTGCCATTGGGCCCGCGTCTGCTAACGGTTTCGCTACACTTGGCTGTATTATCGTATGGAAGTTAAAAGATTAGGACCAGAGAAAGACGTTGCGCTGTTTGTGAAAAACATCTTCATTTTCGAGCGCGCGCAAAACGACGGCGAAACTATTCTGCCGTTCTTCGCAGACGGCTACCCTGGATTACTCTTTCACGTAACGCCACAAGGACAATGGGTTCAGCCTCAAAATAAACGGATGCCCACTTCCTACATCTACGGACAAACCCTGATGCCTATTGAGCTGCATATGAAGGGAAGTTTCAGAATCATAATGTTTCAGTTGTATCCGTTTGTGCTCTCCAGCTTCTTTAACATCGACTCAAAGTCGCTCAACAATGAATGCTTCGACTTACTCAAAGCTCCCGGATGGAAGAACGTTGAAGATAAATTGCTTTCAACTGCCGGAAAGGGCCACGAAGTAGAAATCATTCAGACGTTCCTCATCCAAAGCTTTCTTCACAAAAAAGAACAATTCGACGATTCCATTGTGAAGGCTTTGAAAGTAATTGGATCTCGCAAAGCTCAGATCTCGGTCGCGGACCTCTGTGATACATTGCATGTAACAGTCCGTACATTTGAAAGACGTTTTGCTAAACAGGTTGGAATCACTCCCCGGGATTTTATTCTGATCACAAAATTCCAGCAGTCACTGGAACAACTCACTGTAAAAGACTACTCCAAATTGTCCGATATCGTTTATGCCAATGGCTTTTCAGATCAATCACACTTTATAAGAGTATTCAAAGCTTTCACCGGCCGGACTCCGAAACGATTCCTGTCGGAATAGCGTCTGTATTTTGTCGCATCCGTTCTATTTTCCACGTTAGCCAGCAGATAGTTTTGTCCTGTAAATTAATAATTATGGGAAACAGAATATTAGTGATTGGCAGTTCTGGAAAAACAGGTAAGCGTGTTTTCAGCAGACTAAGGCAACTCAACATCGACGCGGTGCCCGCGTCACGCAGCTCGGCAGTTCCATTTGACTGGTACGATCAGTCAACCTGGGAGAAGGCTTTGCATAACATCGACAAAGCATACATCACCTTTCAGCCCGACCTCGCAATCCCGGAAGCGTTGAACATCGTAACGGCTTTTGTGAAGCTCGCAGTAAAATCAGGTTTGAAAAAGTTAGTCCTTCTTTCAGGGAGAGGTGAAGTCGAGGCCCAGGCATGCGAGAATGTAATTATAGCCTCGGGGTTGGATTACACCATTCTACGATGTTCATTTTTCATGCAAAACTTCAGCGAAGGAATCTGGCTGGACGCGATTACTTCTGGTGAGTTTGTAATTCCAGGAGTTACTGCGAAAGAGCCCTTCGTTGATGTAGATGATATTGCGGAAGTTGCCGTGAAATCTCTTCTTGAAGACAAACACAACGGCAAGGTTTATGAGTTGACAGGACCGGAGTTGTTATCGTTTGGCGATGCTGTTTCTAAAATATCCAGCGGCTCCGGGCAGGAAGTGAAATTTGCTGAAGTAGAGTTGTCAGAATACTCGGCGATGCTTCGCAGCGACCAGGTGCCCGAGGAAGTGATATCACTCATTTCGTATTTGTTCTCTCAGGTATTGGATGGCCGAAACGAATCAGTTCAGGGCGCGATACCAACTGTTCTTGGACGACCTGCGACATCGTTTCAGCAATACGTGGCCAAAACAGTTTCGCGAGGAATCTGGAAGGCATCGGCATCCATCGGATGATGAGCCTTGTACCCGCTTTTGCCGGTTACCACTTTATTTCGAACGTGGTAATCGATTCATCTTACAGTGATGTCGACATCAGCATACGACAAAAGAAAACGCCGGACACTATCAAAGATAATGCACCGGCGTTTCTGTTTTGATGTTCTTCTCTAATGATTACTCGAACCTGATCCAGTCGACCTCAACCTTTCCTTCACCCTTCAGTACAACGAAGAGTCGTTGAACTCCCGGTTTAAATCCGGACACTGAGGCCTTCACCGCACTCCATTTTTCTCCTTTAGGAACAGCAACTTCCGCCACCAACGGACCTTTCACACTGCCCGATCTTATTTGCAGTACACCTCCCGTTGTGGAGCTGGCATTTGCATAAACTGTTTTAAACTTCTTGCTTCCAAAATCAACGGCGTCATATTGCAACCACGCTCCTTGTGAAGCGAAAATGGTTTTCCATCCCTTGAAAGTGTCAGCAGAATCCAGCAGATCGATGGAAGTACCCTTATCGCTGATAGCGCTGTATCGGTCAATCTGAATTTCTTTCTTTGCATCGTTCACACCAACTCCGCGAAAAGTAGGCTTCACTTTTTTAATCGTCCCGTCAGCGTTAAAGAAAAGGCTGTCGGCACGGATCGCCCTGTTTTTGTCAAACTTCGGCGAGTAATCATTGTGGTGATAAAAGAGGTACCACTGATTCTTGAATTCCACGATAGATTGATGGTTTGTCCAGCAACCAGTTTCTGATTCATCCATAATAACACCGGCGAACTTGAACGGTCCCAGTGGATTGTCGCTGGTTGCATACTCCAGTCGTTCAATCTTGTTTTCAACGTGTGGATAAGTCATGTAGTAGATGCCGTTGCGCTCGAAGAGATATGGACCTTCTTTGAGACCCTTGCTTGGAAACTCACTAAGTATTTTAACTTCTGAATCAAGCTCAACCATGTTCTCCTTCAGCTTTGCACCAAAGAGGTGACCCGCAGACCAGTACAAGTACGCCTGCCCATCTTTGTCGATGAACACGTTGGGATCAATGCCGCGGACATTCTTGATAGGTTTTGCTTCTGGTGTATAGGGTCCTTCAGGTTTATCCGCAACCGCGACGCCGATCGTAAATCCGCGACCGATCCCCGTTGTGTCATTCGGCATTGTGGGGAAATAGAAGTAGTACTTTCCATTTCTATAGATACAGTCCGGCGCCCACATCGCATAGTTGTCCTTCTTCGCCCAGGGAACTTCATTTTGTTGAACAATGACGCCGTGGTCGGTCCAGTCAGTAAGATTATCCGACGAGAAGACGTGATAATCTTCCATACAGAACCAACCGATTCGTCCTTTCCCCTCAGTGCAAGGGATGTCGTGAGAAGGATAGACATACAATCTGTTGTTGAATACCCGCGCAGTCGGGTCGGCGGTGAACTGATTGCGCACAAGTGGATTTTGTGCGTGTGCTTTGTCGGCAAAAAGCAAACACGCCATCGCAAACAAACAACACAGCCCGGCGGTTGTGAACGTTGTTCCGGATAGAAGTGATCTCATAAATCTGTGGTTTGGGGTTATAACAGATGCTACTGCATCATACATACTCGTCAAATTTGCATTGCAAATCGCATTTAACGATGTCACGAATTAAACAAACGCTTTGAAATTTAGAACAAAATCCATCTTATTGAGTCGCAGTTTATTTCAAGAAGCTGTTACACAAGGGTGAATGTTGCTTACGTGGAAAAAATTCCCGTGAGGCAGAACAGGAACGCCTTGTAAGGAAGTAAAGGGAAGCCCAGACGTAACAGGAAGAGAATCGGACTCAATGTCATTGACCGATAGAAAGTTTGTGGGGTTATCGGATTACATTAGCATTGGTCAATGGTCAGTCGTTTTAGAGTGGTGGATTTTCCTCGCTTTCGTGTAAATTACCAGACCCAATCCACACCACTTGAAACACGGTAAATTAATTGCACTTGTACTGGCAGTCGCGGCGTTGCTGAGTGTTCGCCAATGTTATGATCGCGTACAGGAGAATGTCCAGGATACAGAAATCATTCGGGAAGACCTGGATGACGGCGACGCGCACCTCGGACGCTGGGGACAAAAAATGAAAATGCAATTATCCAATTCCGTCTCAAACGCGATGGACCATTCAACTGCGGGCATTTGCAAGTCAGCGCCGTCAGACTGTGAAAGACTGCCCAAAACACGGGGCGTAACGGGCTGACTGCACGCCAGGCGTTTCAGCATAGGCATATCGCCAAATTCAGTCGGAACTTCGTCGAAAATGCAACCAGTGATGTCAAGACTCACTAAATCCGACATTCGGAATAAACTTGGGGGTAGTCTCCGAAGTTTCGAGTTGCTTAGTCTTAGTGTTTGCAGCCTGGGCAGATAGTCGAAAAGGTCAGGCAGCTCAGTATTGAAGAAGGAGACATCAAGATGTTCGAGTTCGGAGTTCATGAACAGATTGTAAATCCATTCTGCGCATCGCGCGGACGCCGCCGCGTCATTAACAGGGTCTGCATCCTGAAAAGCTTCCAGTAGTACTTGTCGAAGCCTTCCGATTCGATTCGAAGAGATTTCAAAGATGCCTTGTTTCATCATAGGAAACGTACACCTTTTGCGTGACATGGCTATGGCGGTCAACCTGGCATGTCAACAACAAGGAAGGCAAGCCAGGTTTAAGGTTGGCAGGGTCGCAAATGAATACCAGCCAGTTCCCGAGGATATCCTCCCTTCCAGAATATTCTCCACCCTTCAAAAGGATTTCGGACTTGGCAGGGGTGTGAGAGGACATCGATCAAAAGAGTATATGATAAAGATATCGGCAATTTTGGAATATCTCACGGTTTTCGAGAGGGCAAGGGCATATCGTCTTTCGAAATCACTGATCGGAAAAGAGGGATTGCCGGAGATCCATTCGAACGGTGTGAAAAAATCGTTAATGCTATGCCACCAATGGCAATTATTGAGCATGGTGGATAGCGCTTGTAAGCAATGTGTCTTAAGAGAAGTCGAGGAATTGCGCGTATGAAGTATGGGCTCCTTTTTTGTCGAAAGAAAGTTTGCGTTCATTTCTTAGCGACGTTCACGGCCCAGGAACAAGAAATATTTGTGAACAAAGCCTGAATTGCTTCCCTGAGAAAAAGATGGGAACTAACGATGCTTTATGTCCCGTTGGAACCTGGGATCAGATTTGTCATATCCTACTCTTTTATGAGTGAGAATGCAAACAAAATATCACGCCCAATTTCATGAACCCGCTCTGCGTACTTTGCTGCTTCTAATGGAGTGCCGTCAAATTCTTTTGGATCATCGTAAGTAAGCGCTATACGTGCAGTGGCTCCAGGAACCAATGGACATTTCTCATTCGCGTGGGAGCAGGTCATGACGGCGGCAAAATCTTTGGTATTATTAAACGGATCATCATACTTTTTTGAAAAGGCCATAACGGGCGGAACCGAATCCGAAAAACGAACTTCGTAAACTGGGTTTTCCGACTCGGAGGTTTTCATGATCTTAAATCCCAAGTCTGCCATTGCCTTGACGGCACGAGGATTAAACGCAGTTGCTTCAGTGCCTCCAGACCAACACGCCACTTTAGGTATGCGATAGTACGCCGCTGCTGCTTGCGCCCATATTTGAGAAATGTGACTTCTCCTGGAGTTGTGAGTGCAGATGAAAATCAGATCAATGTTTTCACCCGCACTCTCTTTGGTCCTCACGAACATCGCGAGTTCGTTGAGCAGTTTAACTCGCTCTGCGGGAACTTCATGAAATTCGTTCTTATAAGATTCGATATTTTTTATCAGAGATTTATAGAAGCTGATGCGTTCTGTAATTTTAATTGGCATTGACCAGGAGGGTTCAGGTTAGGATTACAGACGGTTAGTTGCAGCAGTCTGTTCCGCAGCACGACTTGGCTTTCTCGGCGTAGACCGTTATGCTAAATATTCCGGTGTTCCCGTTTTTGAAATCTGCTATTTGCTCCGGTGTTAAATACTTGCTTAGAATATCATCGGGAATGACGATTGTCTTTTCCTTTTGAACGACGATTCCACTAAAGCCATTTGCCTTAATCAGGTTCAGGTACTCCTCCTTCTGAATAGCACCGGAAACACATCCTGCATACATCTCGGCATCCCTTCTCAGTTCTTCCGGAAGGTTTCCGACCAGGACAACATCAGAAATACTAAAGTGGCCCCCGGTCTTCATGACGCGGAATATTTCTTTAAACACCTGGTCTTTGTCAGGCACAAGATTTAGAACGCAATTGCTGACAACTACGTCAGCGATGTTGGCTGAAACTGGGATACTTTCGATATCACCTTGCCTGAACTCAACATTCTGGAATCCTAATTTTGCCGCATTTGCTCTGGCCTTCTCAATCATCGCTGGAGTAAAGTCAATACCGATTACTCGTCCATCTTCCCCGGCTTCCGCCCTGGCGACAAAGCAATCATTACCGGCACCACTGCCTAAATCTATTACTGTATTTCCCTTCTTTATTTTAGCGAATTGGGTTGGAAGCCCGCAACCAAGTCCCAGGTCTGCGTCAGGGTTATAACCTTCCAGATTGGAATAGTCGTCAGTCATGATATTGTACACTTCACTGGAACAGCCTCCAGAGCCACAACAAGATGATTGGTTAGTGTCTTTGTTCTGTACAGCGATCTCACTGTACTTCTGTCTTACTAGTTCCTTTAATTGTTCAGAGGTTTCCATAAAATAGGTGGTTAACAGCAATTCTTACGTTTTTCAAGTTTAGTTACGATTCTACCGAAGTAGGTTTGAAGTTTTTCAAACGCTTTTTCATCCAGGCAATAACATACGGCGGTTCCATCGATCCTTCCCTTTATCAGACCGGCGTTTTTGAGTTCTTTCAAATGTTGGGAGATTGTAGGCTGCGCGAGCGGTAGTTCATCTACTATGTCACCGCAAATGCAGGAATCGACTTTCAACAGATATTCAATGATGGCAATTCTGGCAGGATGTCCTAACGCCTTGATCATCGTTGACATCTCATTCTGTTTCTGGCTAAAATGTTCAGTTTTGGTCGCTCCCATTTATTGATTTTGATATTGCAATATTACGATAAATAAATAACAAGGTTCGGATGCGGCCGATTTCTTTTTATAAAATACCAGGTTGCTATTCGCTGAAATGGGACTTACTTCTGGCGCTAACCTGCTTTCGGTGGGCGATGCAGAGTCTCGTCACAAGCCGGCTTAGACGGAGTCTTCCATTGTTCAACAGGACTCCCCGCGGCATAACGTTTTCCAGGCTGTCGTGAGGTCTAAATTGTTAAACTGCAGGGGAGTGTTTCGTCTAGAAAAGAGCATATCAGGATTTGTTTTTTACTCGTCCGTGAATTCAGTGATCAGCAGAAAGGACAGACGGTCATTAGCTTTAATGGCAAGTGTTGGACTAATGACAAACGATTTCCTGAACCTTGATTTAATTAGTGAAAACGCGTCTACCTTACACGACCAGAATATTCCCGCGAGGTGTCGCCCGATACCAATGTGATTTTACTTTTTCATTTTCATTACTATTCTGCTTGTGGACAAGAATGCGGTAATGCAGCTACCGTTTCGTATCCGGTTAACGAAGTGAGTCAACACGGCAGATGATGATTGCATAAGCAAAAATCATTCCCCGGAAAATGTT
>JAEYXN010000330.1 GCA_023431285.1 Bacteroidota bacterium | reverse complement strand
GTCGGACAATCCGTACACGATATTGTTCGAGGTTCGATCATCCCCTACGGCCATAACTTCGAGGATTTCCTCCAGGGGAATCGAGCTTATCGGGGCGAGGCGCGCCACCTCCACAAGGACGGAACAGCCATTCACGTCCTTATCACTGTGTCTTCGATGTCATTGGGCGGAAATGCAAACGCGGGGTATGTGTTACAGCTGCGTGATATTTCAGAACGACACCGACAGGAAGAGGAGTTCAGGAAAGTTCACGAAGAGGCTATGCGCGCTGCTCATGAACGGTATCGAAACATCTTTGAGAATTCTTTGCACGGGATATTTCAGACTACCATTGAAGGTCAGTTTATCACTGTTAATCCAGCGCTGTCATCGATGTTTGGATATCCCAGTCCGGAAGAACTCATTCGGGAAGTTACGGACATTACACGGCAGCTTTACGTCGAACCGCGCGTAAGACAGGAGCTGCGTAAGCTGTTGGAGGAAACAGGAGCAGTGAAAGGTTATGAGTTCCGGGCAATGAGGAGGAACAGAACCATCATCTGGGTTCGGGCAAATATTCAGCTTGTTTTCGACGCCAAAGGGATGGTCTATTTCGAAGGAATTGTTGAGGATGTAACAGACAGAAAAATCTCCGAAGAAAAACTCGCCGGGCAGTTTGAGGAGCTTAAGAAAATCAATTATGAGTTAGATCGGTTTGTTTACAGTGTTTCACATGATCTGCGCGCTCCACTCTCGTCGATAATGGGGATCGTTAATATTGCAGAACTTGAATCACCGGTAGATACGCAGAAACAATATCTGCACATGATCAAGGAAAGCATTCATCGGTTGGATGAGTTTATCAAAGCCATTCTCTCGTACTCGCGAAACACCCGAATGGATGTTCATGTGGAACCTGTTGATTTTACGGCCATCGTTGAGGACATGAAGATGAATCTGCAGTCGGTGCCGGGGGCAGAGCATCTTAAGTTAAGTTTTCGTGTCGAGGGCGACAACGAATTTCACTCTGATAGTCTCCGGATCGGAATCATTTTTAGTAATCTGTATTCAAACGCGATCAAGTACCAGGATGTACTCAAGGCATCGTGTCTGCTCGATATTCATGTTTCGCTCAATCTGGACAATGCAATCATCACTTTCACCGACAACGGTATCGGTATCCCTCCGGAATTACTGGATAAGGTTTTCGATATGTTCTATCGTGCTCATGAAATTTCCAAGGGGTCAGGTCTCGGACTTTATATCACCAGAGAAACCGTAACGAAACTGAGAGGATCTATTTCTGTGGATTCCGTTCAGGGAAGGTTCACGACGATCAGAGTTGTGTTGCCAAATCTTCTTCGGTCTTTCTAGGATTGCGATGTTGGCGGGTTCTTGATGTGTACGTAAAAAGTTGACCCCTCGCCGGGTTCGCTCATCACTTCCACAAAACCATTGAGAGATTCAGCCTGAGCCTTGATCAGGTAGAGCCCAAGTCCTTTTCCTTGTTGATGATGGTGAAATCGCTTGTACATTTTGAAGATGTCGTCGCTGAAGATACGCAGGTCAATGCCCAATCCGTTGTCGGAAACTTCTATCACGGTATAGTCTCCCTGGTTACGCGTCGCGATCCGCACATGGAGATCACGTTCAGGAGAGCGATACTTGATTGCATTACTTACAAGGTTCAGTAGGATACTATGAACCATCGGCCTCACAGAAAACATCGAAGGCGCAGATGAAAAGTCTACACTAAAACTCTGGGTCTCGAAATCTTCGGAGATATCCAATAATAGTTTTATTTCATTCCACTCCCGTTGGAAATCGACTGGCTGTCGTAGTTGGTAAATCGTATTTCTTATTTCTACAATTGCACTTAACTCTCTGGTGATTCCATCAAGTTCACGGGCCGTTGTTTCAATGTGTTCAACGATGATAGCAGATTCAGAGTTTGGCGTAATGTCCCCAAGCAATTTGGAAAGATTGACCAAGCCAAGAAGACGCGCAACGGGTCCGCGAAGATTATGCGAAATGGTATAAGAAAATTGCTGGAGCTCATTGTTGTGTTTCACGAGTTCTTCATTTGCTTCCTGGAGGTCATCATTCACTTCAATCACTTGCCTCTGCAATTCACTTTTTTGTGCTTCAATGATGTTGTTGGCCTCCATCAGCCTTTCCTGACTTGTATAAAGCTCTTCACTTTGTGCAATGATTTCGTGATTCTGTAATTCGAGATCATTGAGGGCACGACTCAACTTTTGGTTCGTCTCCATAAGGTTTACACGAAAAACGGTGTTCTGCCTTTCTGCGTTTTCAATCACCCGCTTAAGGCTTATTGCTCCGGCAGCCGTTCCAAAAAAACAAATCGCAGTGACATAGTTGATATAATAGTAGGACCGGCCGGAGAATCCTTGTTGGAAATAGCCAACGCCAAAGTAGTTGTGAATCGGATCAAAGAGCAGAAGAGTCATCATCGTTAATGCGAGGCAGCAGTAGAGCAGAAGGGATTCGGAAGTGTCGAAAATGAGACAGGGGACGATCGCAAACAGAATAAGGAAGAATCGACTGTCGTAGTAAAGAATGTCAGTGTACCCATTTCCATAAAGCTTTGCGAGGATAGCTGCCATCAGCGTGAAAAATGAAGGGACGATGCACAGAAGGATGCGACCAATGTTCACATATCCTTTTTTGTTTAAGAGTACCGTTGAAAACAAGAAGATTCCCATGGCTGCGATCAACGGAGTGTTGATATTAGGCCCAAAAGCGAAGAATAGTATCAACAGAAGAACAAAGGTCAGCACTCCCAGGATTATGGCGATCTGGTTCGCGACCAGGATATTCCTTTGAAGAGGGCTGAGCATAGGGTCGGTAGTCCCGGATAAACGGTAGGTTGGGACTTGACGGAAGTTAATAAAAAAAATGCACTTACCCGTTTGGGGGGGTGTTCGATGGCATTAAGGGGTTTTCAGGAATTGAAGTTTGAGGTCTTAGACGACGTGAGGATTCAGCACAAAATTGGAGCGGGTAGGGTAATATCGCAACTTTTTCCAGTTGATTGTGAAGATTTTTTCCACTGCCTCCAGAATTTCTGTATAAGATCCGGGCTTATAAACGTATAGATTCGAGCCGGACCTGAAACAAAAATCAACGGAGTCGGTATCCGTCACGGAGGTGTAAACAATTATTGGCAATTCGTCGAATCTTCGATCATTCCGGATTTCAGTGAGGCAGGCTTTCCCATCTTTGCAAGGTAAGATGAGGTCAAGGAATAAGAGGTCGGGAATATCTTCATCGATCAGCTTCATGAGGATGTCGCCGTTCTCTGCGCGCTTTATTTCAATTTTGAAATCCAGAGTGCGAATTGCATCACTCAGCAGTTCAAAATCATCGTTATCATCGTCTGCTATCAGGACATCATGTTGCCCGCGATCTAATGAGTTCATCTGTTACGAGTGAATTAGGTATTCATCAAAAATGAAGTCAAAAAACATATTATCCTAAAAGATAAGTCTAAAACTTTTGCTACTACGTCCGGAAAGAGTCTGACTATAAAAGCACTGAAAGATTTTCCCCATTCCCCTATTGGCATGTGTTTTTAGAGAGGTAACTACACCTTGCCTATGAAGAGATTTATTAAGCACGTTAGGGAATTCATTCCTTCCATAACAAACTCTTTCACGGAGTCAATGCTTTCAGAACCCGGGTTTGCCTCCTTCGACTTTATTACCACCAAACAACAGATGCTTCACGAGTTCCGCTACTGCGAGGGTCGGGGAAACGTGGTAGGTGTGTATTCGCCAGTTTGGGGAACCGGGATGTTTCTCGTCGGCGTACAACAAATCATCAAAGAGGGTAATACATTCATCATTCAGTTCCATCCTTATGACATGAGCGGGCACGCGTATCGAGGAGGTATGTGGAACTTGATGAAATTAAGAGGATTATAGCATTCAACAATCCGTATATACGTCCTGCTTCGGTAGACCCCGCATGTATGTCAGTGGTCTCTTGACAATTACTAGTAATTTCGTCCGTATATGGTGACGTCTTTCATCATTCCTTTGGAAAATGCGAAAGAGAGAGATTTATCCACGAAGCTTTTCTGAGGATCCGTCGTTAAGAATGAGACTGCACCGGGAACACTGAGTCCCCATGAACCCGATGGTTGGAGCGCTCCAGGAGCAATCAAAGCAACGTGACCGATACCCTGAGCGTTCTGATAAACAGCAACGACAGCCTTCTTCGCGTTGGCTAAATCCTGAGCAGTTTCCAAAATCTTCTGATCGTATGGCTTACCGAGGTTTGTCCACTTAGAATTGTCGCGCAGGAAGGCTGAGATCTCGTTAACTGTCATATAGCGTCCTTCCTTTTGCAAATAAAAATCATTGATCTTATACAAAGTATTCAGAGCCTTCCCTGTGAAACCCGCGCATTCGCTTGAGCCTTCACATTTCAGAAATTCCTCTAAAGAAACTGTCAGATCTTTTTTCCAGTTTCCGTTCAGTGATTGCGCGTGGGTAGCAAAGGTGCATAGCAAAAGCAAAGTGAAAATTCCTGACTGGAGATATGACGTAAGAACGAAGCGTTTCATAATTTGTATGATAAACTCGAAGATAGCGCTTGCTGAAAACCTGGAGTGGTCAATTCGACCTTCGTTTGTTTGTACGTAAGAATTAAAACCTTTGGATAGAAAAGTATCTTCGGGAGATCATTTCTACACCACAGCAGATTCAAAGTTATAGCAATGCAATTGATCAAATGATCCAAATTACACTTCAGAACGCAATAAAATCTTATATATGATGTCGCAACTACACCGGGTGTTCTCGCATTTTACCTCAGTCCGGAGATGTTATCAATGTACTTTTGATCAATCAAACTGAATCAAAACATTTCAACTAATGGCAACAGTAAGCACATACCTTAATTTTTCCCGTAAGACGGAAGAAGCTTTTAATTTTTACAAATCAGTTTTCGGTGGTGATTTTCAGGTCGGAATAGTCCGATACGGTGATTTCCCTTCGCAGGAAGGCATACCTCCCGCTGCTGAAGTTGACAAGAATCTTATCATGCACATTGCACTTCCAATTCTTGTGGACATTTGTTGATGGGAACGGATGCTCCGGAGTCGATGGGATTTACTGTCGTGATGGGAAATAATGTTCATATCAACCTTATGCTCGATAGGAGAGAAGATACTTCAAAATTATTTAAAGCCCTCTCTGCTGGCGGAAAGGTTACCATGGAGTTGGGCGACATGTTTTGGGGCGACTACTTCGGCAGTTGTGTTGATAAGTTCGGCGTGCAGTGGATGTTCACTTGTCCTCAAAATAAAGATTAATTGCATTGACATTTGCTACGGCCGGTGTTTTTCCGAAAGGCAATCGAGTAATGCTTCTACTTTCAAACGCAATTCAGGAAGAACAATGAGAGGGTCCACCAAATAATCATCTTCCATAGTCCAATAATCTACCTTGTGCGCCCATTCCGGAAACTTCTCCACCATCATTGGCTGATGCTCCTTTTCACTCATTGCAATGATGTGCGTCGCTTTTTCTAAATCCGCATGTTCAAGCTGTCGGGAATTTCCAATATCAAAACCAGATATATTCAGGCCGGACAGAAATGGTAATGCGTGGGGTGATATGGATTGCGTATTCTTTACAGGGTTTAATCTAAGTCCGCGTGAGAAAGCCTTTGCTTGCAGCGGTTTTTGTTCTGCATAGTGGTTAAAAATAATTTCGGCAATCCTGCTTCGATAATAGTTGCCGGTGCAAACGAAAAGAACAAGTATCTGCGGTTGAGCTGGATTCATATAATTCAGATCCTCATGGTCACTAGTGTTCCGGTGTGAAGGGGTCTACGGTTTATTGCCGTAATCCGAACCGGTTGATCGCGCAATATTAGTAACTTGTTGTTATCATCAACATGAGTCCATGAAACTTTCCGCGACGTTTTTTCTATCAGTGATTTTGTGTGCCGCTGCCGGTGCACAAACGACAGTTACTTCACCTGATGGTCGGCTGAGAATAACTGTATCCGGAGGAAAAGAGCTTCGTGTATCGGCAGAGTTCAAGGGAGCTGTATTGATGGACCCATCCGTTATTGGCCTGGATATCCTTGGCTATGTTGAAGATTGGAGAATCAATAAGTCAAGGCTTTTGTCGATTGACCAGAAAATCATTCCCGTTGTTCCGGAGAAGCGGAGTGAAATTCGGGATCATTATCGGGAATTGAAGGTTGATTTTCGCGGTGGGATAGCAATGCAGGTCAGAGCCTACAATGATGGCTTTGCCTATCGGTTCGTCACTTCGGTGAAGGATTCTATAACTATTAAGGATGAATTAGCGGATTTTGTGGTTTCGAATTCTGAGCAATTCTACGGGTCCGCGGTGAACAAACGGGCAGATGCCGACATATTTCATACAAGCTTTGAAGAACCTTACGAGATCCTCGCAACGGATAGCATATCCGCAGACAAGCTTTTCTTTTCACCAGTTTTAATTACCTATGGCGATAATGTAAAGATGGTAATCACAGAATCAGACCTCGAGGATTATCCGGGGATGTTTTTAAGGTCGGGCTCGCCGGGGAAGCTGAACGGTGTGTATGCAGGTTATCCATTACAAACAATAATGACCGACGGAGAATTCCCCCAGGAGATTGTGACCAGCCGTGCCGATTTTATTGCCCGCACCAATGGAAGAAGAAGTTTCCCCTGGAGGGTTTTCATGGTAAGCGAAAAAGACGCGCAGCTTCCATCGAATGATTTGGTGTACCGCCTTGCTTCGCCGTCGCGGGTTAGTGAGACAAACTGGATTAAGCCAGGGAAAGGCACCGATGAATGGATCATTGGTGTGAACCTTTTCAATGTTCCATTTAAGTCCGGAGTGAACACAGCCACCTACAAATTTTACATCGACTGGGCTAAGCGTTTTGGCTTCGACCGGATCATGATGGATGCGGGATGGAGCGATTACAAGGATCTTTTCAAAATCAATCCCGATATAGACATGGACGAGATATCTGCTTATGCAAGATCAAAGGGGATATCGCTTAGCATGTGGACCCTCGCCAGCACGCTGGACCGACAGTTGGAGCCGGCACTGAAACAATTCAAAAAATGGGGAGTTGACTTTATTATGACCGACTTCATGGACCGGGATGATCAGGTTATGGTGAACTTCTATCATCGCGTGGCCAGAGCGTGCGCGGACGCCGGAATTATGGTAATGTATCATGGGGGATTCAA
>JAEYXN010000326.1 GCA_023431285.1 Bacteroidota bacterium | reverse complement strand
GATCTGGACGGGTATGATGATCATTTAAATCTGTCAAAGGAATTTCTCCTTCTTTTGTTCCTGTTGCCAAGCATATTATTTCTTAATATTTGGACCGGGATTCGACTTTCATTAAGGTCTGGGGATTGGTTTTTCAAATCCATCGTTGTGTATGTTGTATTGTCGGGGATTTTGGCATTGGCTTCACCAATAGATCAAAAAAAATTAAACGACTCGTGGTATGAATACATGGCGCCTTATAATCAAATCGTGGACAACGAAATAAGTAAAGGGCAATCAAAGGGCATCCAGTTTTCAGGGCAGGCAATTGAAACTATCAGATTTAATAGAAAAGAAAGAGTGGTCAGGCAAGCTCGAGCGCTAAAAAATAGATTCGCAAGCGCATTACCTATCCCCACTGACAGGGTGGTATTAGAACTTATTGCAATTAAAAAGACTGCAATTAACTCGTTAGCAACAAAAGACTGGAACGACAAATCGGGGCGATGGCCATTTGCATTACCTCGAGATGTTTATCGACAGATTGAAATTAGTAACGACTCGGTAAGAGATAATTACTGAGACAAATTTTGAGTGAGTACGAAAGCATCTTCAGAGACGACTGGTATGGATTAAGGGAAAGCGAACTTTCCGACAAAAATTTTAATCGGGGTAGACTACAGCGGTGGTACAAGGAGGTATTTTTAGAGCTGCAGCAGTACGAAGAGACGTTTAAAGATCGATAGCGACAACAACCCCGGCGATGAATGGTGGATGTTTCGATGACGCCTCGATTATTTCAGGTCAATGAATATTAAACCATGGTAAAAACCAGAACCCCATTTTCAGCATTAGTACTTTCCATCGTTCCGGGACTCGGACAAATATACAATGGACAACCAAGGAAGGGATTTGGTTTTCTGGCCATTGATTTATTCGTGCCCATTGCATTTGGAGCCACAGGAATGCTTAACAAGGTAAGCGGCCTTGTGGTCTTAGTTTCGTTTTTGATTTCATTCCTGGTATACAGAATGGCCGATGGTTTTATTCAAGCCAGGAAGCATAGGAACGATAAGCTAAAATCTTATAACAAATGGTATGTATACCTATCATTTGCTTTGGCCTTTGGGGCAATCAGGATTTTTCTTGACTTCTCAACATCTGCAGGAATTCAGACATTTAATATACCTACTCCTGCAATGCATCCAACAATGCAGCCCGGAGATAAAGTTGTGGCCAGTCTAAGATATTATGACAACAATCCAATTCGGCAGGGAGACATTGTTGTGTTTAATTCACCAAGAGGTGGCATCTGGACCTTCAGAGTAATTGGATTGCCAGGTGATTCAATTGAAATCCGGGAGGGAAAGGTTTACTTGAATAGTGGATTGAACGAATTAGCGGCAGATGTTGAGTACATACTTGATAACCAGGAGGTAATTCAATATCGCGAACAATTGAACCCGGCTAAGATAATATTAACCTTGAGACATAAGAACCTGGCATTTCCAGAGCCACGAACTTATGGTAAAACCCTTGTTCCGGAAAACGAATATTTCTTGATGGGCGACAATCGAGACAATGCCTTTGATAGCAGATTCATTGGAACAATCAAAGAAAGTGACATCTTAGGACGGGTGATCTATGGTTATTGGGGAGCTACGTCTGACAGGCGGAACATTGACTTCACTAGAGAGTAGGGAAGGTGGTCGAAAACTTGGATTATTTCACGCGGCAACGGAGAACTCGACATTTTACATGTGCCTTGCGAAGCACTACCGGAAACTCCTTATGAAAAATGAAATGACACATTGGGTAAAACTTGTTGCGTGGAACATCGTCCCTGTTACCCTGGTGCATCTGATAGCCCGGATGGTCTGGACTAATGGTAGTACTGTTGACCAGACAGGCATCACTGTTTTTGAAGCGTTTGTTACAATGGTCATTGCGCCGGTTTACTTATTAGCGGTAAATTTTCGGCTCAACGATAGAATGGGGGTAAGGACGACGATTGTTGTGTGGCATATTACAGTACTTACACTTGCATTATCGACCTTTTTACATTTTAAGAATTGGGCAGATACCGTGGGAAGTTGGACACATCCTGACTCAGGAACAATAGCAGTGGTTCTATGGGATTTTGTTGGTGGTGCAATATTGGTAACGTTGGTTCTGGGTTTCAGTTTAATAAAATCTGTATTGAAATAGTTGGGTCGGATACATATTGACGATGAGACAATCTATAATCATATACCTCTTAGTTCTCGTTTCCTGCAGTAGCCGAAATGAATCGATTGACAGTTCCTTCTATTCCGACGCGAGGTTGAGTTTCTATAACCCGTCTGACCAAATCTTTAGCCTGAATGTGTGGGTCCGAAAACCGGAGAATATTCGCACTCTTCACGAGACATTTAAGAAGTACGGCTACAATAAACTATTTTCAGATGAGGAGCTAACCTCAAATCCGTGCATGATATGGAGCTACATCAATAAACCTTGCTCAACCCTGATTGACAGTCTGATTCTAACATACCCTGAATCAGCAGATGCGACAAAATACTATAAAGAGTTTTGGGAGCGAAGGAAAATCGAGCAAAACGACACGACTGTTTTTGCAGTTCTGAAAGAAGTGAGGGAAGAGCTGTTAAATAAGGTCGGACTGCCATTCAGGGAGCAGCTAACAAACGACACGATATACCATCTTCTTAGAATAAAGTTTAAGCAGCCTGAGAATGAAGCAGAGGCAAAGTACAATTTTGAGTACTTGAGAAATTTGGGCCTTAATCTGTCTGCTTACAATCTGTTGTACGAGAGCTATTGGTATCAAGACCTCAGATGGGATCGGGAAAGAATGAAACGAAGGCTAAAGCCGGATACGATTGACAACTCCCACTATCCAATCATTGTCGACGATACAAAATAAAAACACTTTCCCGCCTGACAAGACGACCTAAAGACAATTGAGAACGAAAGAAATTTCGGTTAAAAATTGCCAGCATCCAACAACGGCTATAACATATGCGGTGGTGTAGATTCTTAACGTCCGTGCTGTTAACTCGAACTGTATAGCGTACGCTAAATAAGAACCTCCGGCCGATCAGTCACAATTCAACTTTTTGATAAGACAGACCTCACGTACCAGCGGGAACCCGCATGAGCGATTGAAGGCTTGTTTGAGCCCGAAGTGGAATGTGCGTGCCTCCGGAGCAGCGGGGGTTGCGCGCTGGGCGAAGGAGGCGGACTGGCGAGGCCGTAAAGCGCGACCCCGCGGGGAGGATGTGTCCGAAGCGGGGTGGGTCGTGGGTAGTGGCTTCGGAGGCGGAAGGGGGCATGCCCAAAGGACTCACAATATTATCTTCACTACCTTCCTTTCGCATATCCACACAATACCCAAACCATACGAAGACTGGACACACTATGCAACCAGACCAAAAATTAGTCTGCAAGAAACTGCATGGGGATGAAACCCGACGTTTACGGAATGCCGTTATTTGAAGAAACCCGATGTATGGCAGTGCTCACTCCCGATGACTTGTTCTATGGTACCCGCGGAAGGGTGGGAGACATCGTGCTTCGTTGGGTAGGCGGAAGGACAGTTATGAGTCGAAGGCCGAAAAAGCCGGATCCGTCAAAGCGAAGTGTAAAGCAGGAAGAGACGCGATCCAATTTCAGGCGCGCCACCGAATGGGCCAGGGAGATTCTCGCAGACCCGGTACAAAAGGCTCGTTATGCCCGAGCTCGCAAAAGAATGGGGACTCACCAACGCGCGGATTGCGGCCATCAAAGACTTCATGCGGACAATCAGAGGGGACCAGGAGGGAAAGGATGAACGGGTTATCGGACCAGAAAGACAGTTGGTGGTGGTAGAAGTAACTTCAAGAAGATGTAACGAAGGCAGACTGTTCGTGTGGAAGCCAGGCGCGGAACGTAATGCTTACGGGATGCGCATGCCGGTGCGATCGCGTGGTAGTCAGGGAAAAAGGAGAGACGTTGGAGAAAGGGTTTTGCGTAGGAAGCGAAGTTGGTATCATCGTAAGGGCTATTGAAGGGCTATTCTACGATTGGCTGGAAAGGACGACGCAGGATAAAAGGGGATATGCACGCAATGGCGGAGATTGGAAAAGAGGGGAGGTGGGGGTATATTGGGGTTGGGGGTTAGCTGGCTTGGACAGACAGATTAACTCATTAAGATGAATACTCTAATAGGAATTTTGTTTAATACTGGAAGTGGAGGTAAAGATTACAAGAACATGGGACAAGCTAATTACTCAGACGGATCACCAAGAAGGGCTGACCCCTACAAAGAAGAAGCGACAAACTTTATCTACAACCTATTATTCTGCGATGATCTGGCTTTATTTAAAACAGAGACGACTTACAGTTATCCGTTTGATGTTCTATTTTCAGCGGCAAGTGTAGCTAAGGACTATCAAAAAATAATTGATGACCCTTCATTGGAATCAAGAATAAAAGTACTTGCATATAACCAACAACTTGCAACGGGACACAAACCAGAAAATCGGGAATTGCTGGGAGTAATCATCGAAGTTGGTCTTGATGACGGTCTTGATGTTTTAGCGTCATACGTTGATGGGACGGCGCGTTACATAAACTATTCCGGCAAGATTATTATCTGGGAGACGGCCGATGAAACTTCTTCTAAGCTCACGCAAGATTTGTTTGCCAATAGCAGGGAAATAATAAAGCAGATCGGTCCCTGGGACAAACCGAGGAGGCCGCATCCTGGAAGAGGAATTGCGCGAATTACCTTTCTCGTTTCCGATGGACTCTATTTTGGCGAGGCGCCTATAGATGTTCTTTTCAACGATCCGTTGGCTAGTCCGGCGTTAATTAGCGGGACCGAATTGATGCGGTATTTAACGGAGATGGGGTTGGAAGGATCGGAGGAGTAAAACATGCCGGCGAGAGATTGGAAAGGAGAGGAGTTGCGGGTATATTGTTGTTAATCATCATTAAATTTAAATGGTAGCGACTGTCGATGTCGAACCGACGGATTTGTCGAAGGATAGATTACTGAGGAACATAAAGGAGGTAGAAGAATTTCTGGGTCGAAAATTTCCGAAGTTTACATGAATCTAACGATGCCTAACTACACATAGGGCCATCACATTTTTTTTCGGCCAGGTTTACTAGGAAAATATCAAATTCGCAGGACGCAATCAGAAAAGATGTCTAATGGAATAGAAACAAAAACGAATGCGTGTGATCGGAACAGAGAGTTCTGTGTCTATAAATCAAAGATGAAGTAAATTCATGATCAGACTTATACTCACAACAATATTATTTGTACTCTTCGGCGCAGCCTATGCATGCAAGTGCGTTGGCCCTGGAACGGTTAAGGAATCGTTTAATAAAGCTGACCTGGTTGTTTATGGGGAAGTCGCAAGTATCGATACAGTCCGGTTGGCCGAAACAATCAACGTGGAAGAAGCGAAAGTCGTTGAACAGAAATTGAGAGACGATCTGAAGAGGCATTTCAAAATGACTTACGTGCTCAAAGTTAACTTGACGATTATAGAAATATTCAAAGGAGAAACTCTCCGGCATGACATTGTAATTTATACACCCTTAAGAAGCGCCACCTGTGGTTATAGATTTAGAATGGGGGAGGAATACATCGTGTACGGATCAGGAAGAAATTTCCTGTCATTTTTGTTCCATAAGGAGGAAGATGGAAGGGCATTCAGGAAAGAAGGCGCATTCTGGACAACACATTGTACAAGGACATCGGTATACTCAAAAGCAGAGGCTGACGAATTGAGTCTTCTAAAAGAATGAGGTGGAGCAATCCTTGCAGTAATGCAGATTGATTTTCGACTGATCCATCTATCGTTATTGGGATTCGCAGGTACTTTCTTTTTGTCAGCATACCGCCCACTTGACCACCCAGAGATGACGACGAAAAATCAGGGTCGCGGAATTGCTCGGACTTACTATCTTTCCTAAGGTTTTCGGTGGGTTCTGCAGTTGCGGCAATTGGAATTGCCTTCTGCCTGATGAACCTCGGAAATGATGGGTTCAAGCAGATAACTTGTCCGACTGAGAACCTTGCGACGCTGTGAATAAATCCAAGGTCACTGCCTGAACTCTGTTTCCAGAAACTCATACACTTTATCGAAATGATTGAGGGGTTCGATGTGCGGCCCCTCAAAGGGGAGGTGCTGGTAAAAGTGCTTGAAGCCTTTCTGGTCAAGGCGTTTAATAACTTCCTCAGACATTTCGGTAGCAGGCCATTGTTCGTCGTTGGTTCCCGACAAAATCAGGATAGGACCATTTATTTTTTCCACTTCAATCCTGGCGCGCTCCACAGCGTTTTGGTCTTCGAGCATCATGGAGAAGGCTGTATACAGGTCTCCTTGAATAGCAGGACCGATTATCTTAATCGGCGCAGGCACGTACGGCACTTCTTGATTGTTGAATTGCCACGAAGAGGTATTGGCTGAAATCGTCAGGGCCGGAAAGCTTACGTGCGATCCGGACAGCACAATGACTCCTTTGAATCGCGGAAACCGACTGGCGAGGTTAAGAACGAGCTCAGCACCTTTCGATGCTCCCATCAGGATGATGCGGCTGGTGTCTATCTCCGGGTGTCGTGCAGCAATGTGCAGAATGGTGTCCGCGATAGCGTTCAGCGAAATACGATCAAGAGAGCCGGGCGAATGATCCGTCTTAAAATATCCAATGGCCAGCACAGCGAACCCACGAGACAGAAATTGATCCCGCTTATCCTTGAGGTAATTCCGCTCCCAGTCATTTCCGCCGGATCCTCCACCAAACGCTACCACCAACGGTTGCCTTGCGCTGTCACTTAGATAAAGGTGGGTATCCATCTTTCCGTGTTTGGACGATAGGGACGGAGTATGCCACCCAATGTAAAAAAGGACAGATACCACCACCAATAGAAATAGCCCCGCAAGTTTGCATACTCTTAGCATACTAAATGATTTTATTTTTTTTGATTGATTGATTGATCATATCCACAACCAGCCCCGAACAGGATTGCGTGGCAATGTTATCGCATAATACGGCGGCACCAGTAAAAAGGGCGCGCATTTTACCCGTCATTTACCCGTCATTTGATTTTATAACTATGGAAATAAGAAAAACGGGAGGAGTAGTGGAACGCACAAGATGAGACCTCCAAAAACCCGGCCACTGGAATCAGAGGAGGGTGAGAGCGGAGAGTGCTAGTAGAAGGACCAGTCGGTGGGACATTCCAACTTTGCAAATTCCCGTGGAAGTTTGTAGCTTCTCCTTAAATTAAGGTTTACTCCTGACGTAAACTGGTTGGCTCAAGAAAATCATTACTATCATCAAAATGAAAGTCGACTTTAAGACCGTTCCCGGATACATTAAGTCGTTCCCTAAGGACATTCAGGAAATTCTGAATAGGCTTCGCTCCATTGTTCAGAAAATTGCCCCAGAGGCAGAGGAAAGTATCTCCTATGGGATGCCAGCCTATAAGCTGAACAAAAAGCCATTGGTATACTTCGCGGCGTTCAAAAATCATATCGGGTTTTATGCGACCCCTTCCGGACATTCTGAATTTGAAGAGGAACTTACAAAATACAAACAGGGAAAAGGGTCGGTTCAATTTCCTTTCGATGACGTTCCATACAAATTGATCGAAAAAATCGTGCGTTTCAGAGTAGGACAGAACGAGGCAAAAACTAAAGAGAAGGCATGATGATGAAATCATTGAGCATAACCTTTGTTGTCCTGGCCATTGCATTATTGGGATGCGCCAGTGAAGAGGGAGCTAAAGAGAATGTATTCGTATTTAGCGAAAGATATTGCGCAACGGTGACGGTGGGCGGTGTCATTGGCGTCACGGAAAGATGTTTTGAAGTGGGCGATGCTGTTACCGGGCAGAGGAAGGATGCTAATACGATCACGATCAGGATTGCGGAACACACCCAGAGAAACGAAGGACCTCCGGGAAGTGCCAGCTATCAGGAATTATTGGATGTCCCATCTGAATTTTTGAAACTGAGGGAGTAAAAACTGGTCATACTTTAGTTCAATTGCATACGGCGTCATAAGCCGCCAAAAAGAACTTATCAGAGAAAAAGGATGAACCCCTCAAAGCCAGATATCCGCGCGGAGCAATGCGTTGTTCATCCTGCACTGCGTTCGTTGATACGCAACATCATTATCATCAAAGCAGCTTTTGCTAAGAACCCTGTAAAGATGGAGGGGAATTTTATGCCTTCGCCCCATCAGGCAATGTTCATCAACCTGTACACCCGCTTCAAATCCAGGAAGGCAGGAGAGAACCATTTTAATCTGGTGACTGCTTGTACATTGATCGGTGCTCAGGTTACCCCCTTTAAGTTACTGGCGGAAGAAAGTCATACAGCAGTTTCAATTATTTTCCAACCGGGAGGGCTGAACCGGTTCTTAAATATTCCGATGACCGAATTATTTGACGAAGGTTTCAGCGCCCGGGACGTTATTGGAAAGGAGATACAAGAGCTCGTTGATAAATCGCACGACACGTTATCTTCTACGCAGTTGCATGATATTGTACAGTCCTATTTTCTGAGAAAATTATCACGCATAAAGGATCCGTTGCCTTTTGATTTCGCCTTGCGCCACCTTGTGGCAAACCACAACACCTCATAAGATGAGACGGCGCGAATGGCTTGTATGAGCGTCCGTACTTTTGAAAGGAGATGTAAAGAACGATTGGGAATGCCAGCTAAAATGTATGCGCGGATTGCCCGATTTCATAAGGCATATAGAATTATCGAGAACACACCAATAGTCTCCTGGGCAGACTTAGCCTATGAGGCAGGATACTACGACCAGACACACTTCATCAAGGATTTTAAGGAATTCGCCAGGCTCACACCAACGCTGGTACAAAAGGAAATATCACACGAACATCCACGGTTTCAGCTTGACTGGGACAGGATTTGATTTGTCGTTTTTTTACTATCGCCATTGTTTTTCCATCGATAGGTTTGGAGAAACAAATGATGAATATGACAAGAATAATTCTGTACGCATCCGTTGCTTTCTCGAGTGGTTTGTTCTTTGCCAATATCTACAACTCCATTGTTAACGCTGCGAACTGGGAAAGCAACATCCCTTATTCCATCACCGCTACCAAAGAATTCTTTGTTGTCGCCAACCCGGGAACATTTTTCAAAATAATCGACCCAACCAATCTGCTCCTTATTGTAGTGGCGTTAATCATATTCTGGAATAGATCAAGATCGATCCGTTGGTACCTGGGAGTGGCGTTACTTTGTTACGTATCCTCAATGGTCCTCACGTTCACCTATTTTTATCCTAGAAACGAGATCATGTTTCTTTCCGCGACGCTACCGGATGAGCAAACCCTCAGGAAAGCTGCCTCTGAATGGGGCAGAATGAATTGGATAAGGTCATTG
>JAEYXN010000318.1 GCA_023431285.1 Bacteroidota bacterium | reverse complement strand
CACACCTTTTTAAACCGTCATCCAGAACGGTGGTTGTGGGAAGGAATTGCGCGAGTGCTGTGTCGCGAGAACTCGCGGAAGGACCTCCCTATGAGGGGAGCAGAAAACTCATCCAAAGCGGTGGAAGCGGGATGGCATGCGCGAGCGCCATTTTGAGAGCTTACGGACGGATCTTCTCTATGAGGAGGGCACGTGGCTCATCGTAGTAGATTCTTCACAGCTTACGCACAGCCTACCCAATGTTCTGAATGACGGATGCGAAGGGAGAATTCCCTGCATTCTCTGCGCCTTTGCGCCTTCGCGTTAGTCCTTTCTCAATTTCCCGTAAACTAAATACATTAGTTTACACTAACTAAAACAATTAGTATTATATTTGGGTCATAGACCATGATCCAAGCGAAAAACGATATCATTGCCGCGTTGCAAAGCGATATTCTTCGCCTTCAGGGGTTTAAGCCTGCACTTACCGGACAGCGAGACGCAGGATTGGGTCCGATTCGGGAGTGTCTTCCGAATGGAATTTTCCCGGTAGGAGCGGTGCATGAATTCATTATTGATAGTCCGGGGAATACCGCGAGTACCACGGCATTCATTGCTTCCCTGCTGGCGTCACTCACGGATGGTAAAGCAACAACGCTGTGGCTGGGTAAAACAGCATCAGTCTTTCCACCGGGACTGGTCCACTTCGGCATACAGCCACACCGTTGCATCTTCGTTGATCTCGCCTTGAAAGATATGGCTTGGGCCATGGAAGAGTCGTTAAAGTGCGGTGCGCTTACCGCGGTGATTGGAGGAATGGATCAGCTTTCATTCACTGAGTCGCGCCGTCTACAACTGGCTGTAGAGAAAAGTCAGGTGACCGGATTTGTCCTTCGCAAATGGAAGAAGAACATAAATACCACCGCTTGTGTGTCGCGATGGAAGATCATGTCAGTCCATTCCGAAACAATGGATGGTCTTCCCGGAGTGGGTTTTCCAAAATGGTCTGTCGAGCTTTTGAGAATGAGAAACGGTAAAACGGGTAAATGGGAAGTGAGCTGGAAGGAGGGGAAGTTCTGTTATGGCAGCGAAGAAAGAACAACATTCGATTTACAAACAAGGAAAGCAGGATGAGACGTCCCGGCGCTTTGTTTCTATCTGGTTCCGTCATCTGCATACGGACTGGTTCGCACTTTCTGAACCAGGACTAAAGCACATTCCTTTTGTGCTTCGTACTCCTTCGCATGGAAGGATGATCATCACAGGGATCAATGATTGCGCTGCGCATAAAGGAATAACAACAGGAATGGTTCTCGCGGATGCACGGGCAATCCTTCCCAACCTCGAAGTCAAAGACGATAACCATGAGCTTAATGAAAAGCTTCTTAGAAAGCTTGCGGAATGGTGTATTCGTTTTTCGCCGGTAGTCGCCGTTGATGCTCCCGATGGACTTTTATTGGATGTCACAGGTTGCACACATCTCTGGGGTGGAGATGAAGCGTATGTAGCGGACATCACTAAAAAGCTTCAGGCACGCGGATATGAGGTCCGTGTCTCCATCGCTGAAACTGCGGGCGTTGCCTGGGGTGTGGCAAGGTATGGAAAGAATCCTACCGTAATCCCTTCCGGAAAAGGCATTGAGGCTTTGTTACCACTGCCTCCGGAAGCCTTGCGACTGGAACCTGAAACCTGTGAGCGTCTTCATAAGCTGGGCTTACATACCGTTGCACATTTTCTGAATATGCCGCGTCCATCCCTTCGCAGAAGATTCGGTGAATCGATTTTGCAGAAGCTGGATATGGCAACAGGTTTCGTGGAAGAACCACTCGAGCCGGTCATTCCCCCTGCAGCGTATGAAGAAAGACTGCCTTGCATGGAACCAATTGTCACGGCGTCGGGGATTGAGTATGCGTTGCAGGAGTTGCTGACCCGGATGTGTTTACGTCTTGAGCGTGATCAGAAAGGTTTGAGGAGTGCCGTGCTGAAGTGTTTTCGTGTTGATGGAAAGACTGAACTTATAGAAGTAGCCACCAATCGTCCTTCGTGTCATGGTAAACATCTCTTCAAGTTATTTGAGATCAAGATTTCCAAGATAGACCCGGGATGGGGAATTGAGCTTTTTATTCTTGAAGCTCCTCTTGTTGAAGACTACTTTTCCGGGCAGGCCAGGATCTGGGAAAGCTCAGGTGGGTTGGAAGATATCCGGCTTTCTGAATTGCTGGACAGGATTATGATCCGTTGTGGAGACGATTCTGTAAGACGGTTTCTTCCTTCTGAACATTTCTGGCCGGAGCGTTCTTTTTCAAAATCGGGTTCTCTCAATGAACAGCCCGTCACCTATTGGAGAAAAGACAGGATCAGACCTTTGGTGATGTTCAATCCTCCGGAAAAGATTGAGGTTACTGCACCCATTCCGGATTATCCTCCCATGCTGTTTCGTCATAAAGGGAAGTTGCATAAGATCGTGAGGGCCGATGGTCCTGAGCGTATAGAGCAGGAGTGGTGGCTGCAACAGGGACAGCACCGTGATTATTACCGTGTCGAAGATGAGGAAGGTAACCGCTACTGGATCTTCCGCTCCGGACATTATGATGACAGGGTATTTCAATGGTATCTGCATGGATGTTTTGGTTGATTGGTTTGGCACATCGAAGCATAGTGAAAAAACTGAACCGGATTGGACGTATGACTTATTACGAGCTACAGGTGACTACCAACTTCACATTCCTTCGTGGTGGATCGCACCCCGAAGAGATTGTGGAACAAGCCGCGATGTATGGGTATGATAAGATTGCGATCACTGATCACAATACGTTTGCCGGTATCGTGAGAGGGCATGCAATGGCAAAGAAATTCGGGATCAGCATCATTCCAGGTTGTCATCTTGATCTGATCGACGGGCCATCATTGATTGCGTTGCCTACAAATGCAAGAGCTTATGCTACACTATCAGCACTGCTTACAACAGGTAATCTCCGGGCAGAGAAAGGTAAGTGTCATCTCTACAAGGCTGATGTTTATAAACATGCTACGGACTCGAAGTTCATTCTTATTCCTCCGTCATCCCTTGATGATGATTATCGTTTCCCTGGATCGTTCTTAATGATTGCTGAGGAATACAAAGGAGTATTAGGGCGTCAGCTTTACATCGCAGCCTCACGATTATACAATGGTGAGGATCAGAAGTGGATCCACAGAATTCATGAAGTCAGCAAGAAGTCAGGTATTCCAATGGTGGCCACTAATGATGTGCATTACCACAACCCTTCAAGACGAGAGCTGCAGGATGTGCTTACCTGTGTGCGGGAGAAGTGTACCATTCATAATGCGGGGTACAGACTGCATCCCAATGCAGAGCGGTACCTGAAGACTAAGGAAGAGATGATCAGGTTGTTCAGGCAATATCCTGATGCCATCGCGCAGACGCAGCGCATCGCAGAAGCCTGTACATTCTCACTGGATGAGTTGAAGTATCAGTATCCGAAAGAGATCACTACTGAAGGGAGGACACCACAGCAGGAGCTCACGTACCTGACATGGCAAGGCGCACAGAGAATATTCGGTGGGGGTATTCCTAAGAAGATCAAAGCCAACATAGAGTATGAGCTCACCTTTATAGAGCAGATGAACTATGCGGAGTATTTCCTGACGGTTCATGATATAGTTCGATATGCGAAGGAGCAGAAGATCCTTTGTCAGGGAAGAGGTTCTGCGGCGAATTCGACAGTGTGTTATTGTCTGGGCATCACTTCTGTTGACCCTTCTAAGTTTGATCTGCTTTTTGAACGGTTTATTTCTTCAGCCAGAAATGAACCTCCGGATATCGATGTCGACTTTGAGCATGAGCGTCGTGAGGAAGTGATGCAGTACATCTACCGGAAGTATGGAAGAAACAGGGCTGCCGTTGTGGCCACGGTCACGCAGATGCATCATAAAGGCGCTATCAGGGACGTCGGGAAAGTGATGGGACTTTCGGTGGATACCATCACCCGTCTTTCAGGGTTGATCTGGGATTTCAGTGACGAGGGGTTTGATCGCGACAGGATTACAGGGCAGGGAATAAATCCTGATGACCCGACGATCCGTAAGGTGCTGGAGCTGACTGCCCGTTACATTGGTTTTCCCCGTCAGTTGGGACAACACACCGGTGGGTTTGTGATCACGGAAGGAAACCTCTCGGATCTTTGTCCTGTCATGAATGCCCGTATGGAAGAGCGTACAAACATCGAGTGGAACAAGGACGACATTGACGCACTTGGTTTCCTGAAGATCGATGTGCTTGCTCTTGGAATGCTTACGTGTATCCGGAAAGCCTTTGATCTCGCGAAGCAACATTATGGTCTTGACCTTACCCTAGCGAACATTCCGCAGGACGATCCGAAAGTTTATGAGATGGTGAGTCATGCCGATACGATTGGTGTGTTTCAGATTGAAAGTCGCGCGCAGCAGTCTATGCTCCCCAGACTTAAGCCGAAGTGTTTTTATGATCTGGTGATCGAGGTCGCTATTGTCAGGCCAGGTCCTATCCAGGGAGACATGGTGCATCCTTACCTTCGTCGCCGAAACGGGGAAGAACCGGTTGACTATCCTTCTGAAGAGCTGAGGGATATTCTTGGTCGCACATTAGGGGTTCCGTTGTTTCAGGAGCAGGCCATGAAGATTGCTATTGTTGCTGCAGGGTTTACACCAACGGAAGCAGATCAGCTGAGGCGGAGCATGGCTACTTTCAAGTTTAAGGGTATGATGAGTCATTTCGAACAAAAGCTCATTGAAGGCATGACGAAGAAGGGTTATACCCGCGACTATGCGAAGCGTGTATTCCGTCAGTTGGAAGGATTTGGTAGTTATGGTTTCCCTGAAAGTCATGCAGTGAGCTTTGCTTTGCTGGTTTATGTGTCGTCATGGATCAAGTGTTATTATCCTGAGATATTCGCGTGCGCACTGCTCAACAGTATGCCTATGGGTTTTTATCAGCCTGCCCAGATTGTGATCGATGCGCAGAAACATGGGGTTGAAGTCCGACCGGTGGATGTGAATTATTCGTTATGGGACAATCTGCTGGAGGAGAAGTCCGGAAAATATTTCGCTTTGCGGTTGGGTTTCCGTCAGGTAAAAGGGCTGCGCGAGGATGAGATGACTGTTCTGATAAAAGCACGGGGAGAGGGATACACCTCCATTCATGATCTTCGCGTGGCAGGAGTGAGTGAAGCATCTCTGGAGAGGCTTGCTGAAGCGGATGCTTTCCGTTCTATTGGCAAGGACCGCAGGAGGGCGCTGTGGGATACTACTACCAAAGACTATCAGCCAAATGCAGTATTCTCGGATAAGGAGATCAGGCACCCGGAGGAAGATTCAATACAGTTGCCATTGATGTCGATATCAGAGCATGTTGCTCATGACTATGCGTCTACTTCGCTGTCATTGAAAGCGCATCCTGTGAGTTTTGTGCGTCAGGATCTGGAGCGTCTGAGAGTGTTGTCGTCTAAGGATCTGGAAGGCATCCGGAATGGTACCACTGTAAAGGTTGCGGGATTGATTCTGGTTCGTCAGCGTCCCGGCACTGCCAGCGGGATTTGTTTTATCACACTGGAAGATGAAACAGGAACGATCAACCTGGTGGTGTTCGCGAAGTTATTCGACAAGTTCAGGAAGGAGATAATACAATCCAGGTTGCTGATGGTAGAAGGGAAGGTGCAGAAGGAGGGAGAGGTGACGCACGTGATTGTGAGTCGTTGTTTTAATTATACGAAGCTTCTGAACCGTTTGATGATTGGCACAGGAGAGGATCAGCTCACTACTAAGTTGTCGCGTGCCGATGAGACGACGGGGTTGGTTTCGTTGAATAAGTATGCGCAGGATAAGGGTGGTGTTCAGGGGAAGATCTTTCCGGATGGGAGGAATTTCCGGTAGAATGCGAATTTGAACGCGGAGGCGCGGGAGGCGCGGAGAAGACGCGGAAGATTTCATCTCTTTGACAGAGCTACGTGTAAGTGGGGGTATCCTCTTTGAACTTTGATTGGCAGCTTCGACCCATGTTAATATTTAGAATGGCTGGTTCAAGTCTTGAGCGTTGGTGCGTGCGCGGAGAGACTTGGGACCTATAATGCAGTAAGTCTTCAGACTTTTAACCTTTGAAATTAGCAGTTTCATATTCGGCGTGAGTCAGAGCATTGAGCATTCCCTCTGCGTGCGTCATTCAGAGCATTGGGGTGGATTTCGCGTTGGCTGCGAAGAATCTGCACCAGAAGAGCTACGTACTCTCATCACAGAGAAGGTCCCTCCGCGGGTTTTCAACTTAACTGGCTGGTTTTCGATCGTGATTATAATTTGATAACTTCGAAATCGGGATACCGCCGAATTAGCGCGCTCCGAAAGAAACGGGCCAGGACGTGGCCCATGAAAGGTTGTTCAGCCCTGAGATTACGATTGATGTGGCGGGATATGTATACGTCTTTCTGAGTAACGAGGAGACTACACCGATTGATGTTTACTTCGATGACTTCAAAGTGACTCAAGTAAAGTCGCCGGTTGTGCAGATGGATGATTACTATCCGTTTGGGCTCACCTTCAATAGTTACTCAAGAGAGAATACTACCCCTCAAGATTACAAATACAACGGAAAAGAAGAACAGAATGAGCTGAGTTTAGGATGGCTTGATTACGGAGCCAGGATGTACATGCCGGATTTAGGGAGATGGACCGCGGTCGATCCGATGAGTCATAAGTATCGTAGATGGAGTCCGTACAATTATGCTGTCAACAACCCTCTTCGGTTTATTGATCCGGACGGACGAGACATCATCAACTATGCAGATAGAGTTACCTTTACAGGAAATGATGCTCAAATTCTTTTTACAGCGATAAAAAATAATTCGCAGAAGAAAGAAGGTAATAGACTTCACTTAGTATTTGAAGATAAAACACCGCAAATTTATCGGCATACATTAAATTCATTTAGGGCAGGTAAGCCTCAGCAATTGCATTATGATAGTGACAAGAAGCGGCAGATAGCTCGCCGTCGCGAGGCAACTGCACCGTATCCGACTGTTCCAGGTAAGCAAAGAGATGAGTATCCATATGCATCAACGTATGAGGGAGGAAAAGGAGCGATGGTAGAATATGTAGACTCAAAAGAAAACTCTCAACAGGGCCGAGATCTCCAACTACTATATAGTACTATGAGCGATGGAGACTCTTTCCTCGTTATTCCCGTGCCGAAGGACAAAGAACCAGAAAAAGAACCCGCTCCCGTGCCCGAGGACAAACCAGTGCCAGTAATTCCAGTCGTTCCAGTGCCGACTACGTCGCCTACTCCGGCTCCGGTACCAGTGCCGCGAGTACCAATGTTTTGGTTCCCCATATGTATACCTTGTATTGAGTTACCCGGTTCATCGACACCTTCTAATGTTCAGGGATAAAATGTATGAATGAAACGAAAGAATTAGAGCAAGAACTACGAAAAATCAATGCACCTATACTGAGGTATTTTAACCCCGGGTTATCGGAGCAGGAGGTCGAGCATCTGTTCGGCGAAATTGATCTTAAGCCATCGAAGGAACTAATTCAGTTGTATACATGGCGAAATGGTTTGCAATTTGAGAACGTAGCTTCTGGGAAGTTATCTTTTGGTTTAAATGGAGTCTTCTTCCCACTTCAAGATAGTATAGAGATATATCGTAACGATATATCTGAGGAATTCCCTTCATTTTTTCCTGTCTTTTGGGATGATACGTATCTAATTAATTTAAATGCGCAGTCACTGGACTACCTGAAGATATTCATTCACAGTCCGGCTTTATTGATTACAGAGCCACAAAGTTGTTATGATAGCTTACCAACGATGTTACGAACTTTCGTGACCTGCTTTCAAAAAGGTATTTTTTCGTATGATAAAGAAGGATTTTTTCAAGAGCAATTTGAGTTAACTGCAGAAACTTCGAAAAGTTTGAACCCGCTTTCTGTCTATTGGAAAGAGCTGTAGTCTAAAGAGATTTCAATTTTATATTTTTCAACATCGAGTCGAGCGCGAATAGAATATGTTCGCGCTCTGTTTCACTGCGAGTTGGGGAAGTGTCACAGGTGCAACCGGATATCGCCTCGATGTGAGCACTAGTAGCACCTTCTCCAGTTTTGTAAGTGGATATAATAACCTGTCAGTTCCGACAACGTCTGCGGTCGTAATTGGGTTAGGTGCGGTTACTACATATTACTATAG
>JAEYXN010000309.1 GCA_023431285.1 Bacteroidota bacterium | reverse complement strand
GTTCTGTGGGATGGCGCATGCGTTGTCCATGAAGCGTTTTCCATCGATAAGTTATTGAAGTTGCACAATCAGTTTCCGGATGCCAGAATCGTGGCGCACCCGGAGTCAGAGGCGCATATTCTGAAAGTCGCTCATTACATCGGATCGACGACAGGGATGATCGATTTTGTGCGAAGACATCCCGCGACGCAATTCATTGTTGCCACCGAAGCAGGAGTGCTGCACGAAATGGGAAAGGACCTGCCTGGCAAACTTCTTATTCCTGCTCCCACCAACGAAAACAACACCTGCGCCTGCAGCGAATGCTCCTTCATGAAAATGAACACACTTGAGAAAGTCTATCGGTGTATGCTGAACGAACACCCTGAGATTGAGATTGAAGAATCACTCAGACTTCGTGCCGCTGAACCAATACAAAGGATGTTAGCCTTATCCCAAAACTAAAATGCCAAAGGTTGACGTACTCATCATCGGGTCAGGGATTGCCGGATTGTCGGCGGCGATAAAAATCGCACAGCATTTTCCAGATCACAAAATATGTGTGGTGACCAAGGCCGCAGCTGCAGAATCAAACACACATTATGCGCAGGGTGGGATTTCAGCAGTGGTGGATCTCTTGAATGACTCCCTTGAATCCCATGTGCACGACACTTTACTTGCCGGTGACGGGCTCTGCAACGAAGAAGTAGTACGTTATGTGGTTGGTCACGCGCGCGACAGAATCGACGACCTGGTATCGTCGGGTGTTGCTTTTGATCGCGACGATGATGGCAAATTTTCATTGGGACGCGAGGGTGGTCACCGTCATAACCGGATTATCCATTGCAAAGACGCAACAGGTGCAAGCGTTTCCACATCGTTGCTAGCACATCTCTTGAATCTTCCAAATGCCATTTTACTGACGGATAAGTTTGTTGTCGACCTCATTAAAAATAAAGAGACAAACTATTGCGTTGGGGCCTCCATCCTTAACGAAAGCGATAACTCCATTGATCGTTATTTATCCAGAGTTACGATCCTTGCAACGGGAGGGTTAGGCCAGCTTTACAAGGTGACGACCAATCCATTAGTGGCTACTGGAGATGGTTTTGCCATGGCCTGGAGGGCTGGCGCCAAAGTGAGCAATATGGAATTCATTCAGTTCCATCCTACAGCGCTGGCGGGTCTTGAAGATAATCCCTGTTTCCTGATTTCTGAAGCTGTACGCGGGCATGGAGCTTACCTTCTCAATGGTGAGGGTGAACGTTTCATGAATCGCTACCATGATGATGGAGAACTGGCGTGCAGAGATGTCGTTGCGAGAGCCATTGCTAGAGAGATACGTAGCAGTGGCAAAGTCTGCATTGATTGCCGCCACATTGCCAATGGCTTCTCCCAAAAGTTTCCAACGATTTACAGCAAATGCAAACACCTGGGCATTGACCTGTTTAGAGACCCAATCCCGGTGGCCCCTGCCGCGCACTATGCGTGTGGCGGGATCGATGTTGATCTAAATGCGAGAACGAATATTTTAAATCTTTACGCTGTTGGAGAATGTGCCAATACCGGCCTTCATGGGGCAAACCGTCTTGCATCCAATTCATTGTTGGAAGCAATGGTATTTGCGCATAACTGTTACGTGGATATCTCAAAACGCCTAGGTTCCCTTCCTTCTCCTGCGGAACGAGTTGTCGAGGAATGCGCACCGACTCACGCCGAAAAGTTATTTGACGTCTGCGGGTTAAGGAGGGCCATCCAACACCTGATGAATGATCATGCAGGAATTGTGAGGTGTGATGAAGGCTTAACCCTTGCAAAGGAAGCGTTGCTACAAATGCGGGAGATGGTCATGGCGCAATGTAAGACAGCAACACCCGACCGTGCTATCTATGAACTAAGAAACATGGTTGACGTTGCGTTGCTTGTACTAAAACAATCACTGGCGCGGAAGGAAAACAGAGGATCATTCTACAACACCGACAACGTGTCGCCTCAGGCACGCATTCAGGCAACTCCATATCCTGACAACCTATTTCGCTGAACTCGTCACCAGGATACCGGAAATCAATTCGCGAACCTTTTTCTCAGCATCCTTGAGGTCATTTTCAAACTGAGTCGGATCAAAAGGAATGGTCGCGGTTAAATCACGATAGTAGTCGATGCCGGCAAGTAAATTTTCCGCGAAGGAAATAAGATCTTTCGCTTTCCGGTTATCCATCTCAAAGGCGTCGCAGACTTCTCCACGGAGATATTCTACATTAAGACGTAGCTCTTTAATGAACATGTGCGGACGATTTTCTTCCTGAATAATATTTGTCCTCCCGTAGATATGGTCTGTCATTCTACGCAGCGTAACGACATTGCTGAAGTAAGCAAGGTTAGGCCCCGGGCACACTGTTACTGCACGAAGATTTTTGATTGTCGGCAAGCCATAATTCAGGAATGCCGCGTTGCTGAGGCCGACGCACAAGCACTCCTTACTCACCACGTCGTTGTAGCGGGCCTCATATTCCTTCGGCGAGAGATTCAGCGATTGCAGCTGTTGAATCTTTTGCTTCTGATAGGAATGGGAAGCAGTGCAGATCGGCTCTTTTGTAAACTCTGTATTTGAAACGAGATGCTTTTCTGTGCATGGACTTCCGGGCTTTCCTTTGGCAATGCGTTGAAGCCTCTCCTTTTCAGCCGATGTACCGATGAGGTAATTGAACCTGACGCCTAGCGGAGATGCCTTACTCAACTGAATATCCCTTTCCCTGGCTTCACACAACCGTTGAAGCGTAGCATCATCGACATTGGTTGCTTCCGGACAGAGGAGAAATGGAGAACCCCAGCCGGTGCTGTCAAGATCATACGTCGAGGTGAGAAATGAGGCCTCCTCATATGTTCCTATTCCTCCCTGAGCAGTGATTCGTACCGGGAATGGTTCATCGAAAACAGGAGATGCAATACCTTTTTCTCTTGCGGCAGGCTGATACAATGCAAATAAAGCTTTCACCAGCTCTTCCCTCTTTTCCCTGAACTCCTGCAGAATAGGTCCGAGCAATGTCCCTCCCGTTGCAAACGCGTGGCCACCACAGTTTAGCCCCGACTCCACTCTGAACTCACTCACCCAAATGCCTTTCTTTGCGAGGTATTTTCCCTGGATCAGCGCAGAGCGATAATCACTTACTTTAACGATTACTTCTTTGTTGAACCTACCGTTTTCAGTTGGATGAAATGCCGGAAGCGTCTCCAGATAATTGAACAATCTGGGGTTTAGTCCAGCAGAAAAAACGATCGCAGAATTGGTGAGCTCGCTGTTTGCATATCCGCGCAACGCAGCCAACGCATCGGAGGAATTCGACACGAGATTTCCGGAATTGTCGTAATTATCTTTGTCGACCTTCGTCATGATATTCACGTCGATGCGGCCGGGGCGTATTTGTGCGCGGAGGTATTTTTCTAAAGCAGCGCGTTCCTCCGGATTCTTAGTGCGCATCAATTTCTGGAAGGCAGTCCGAAACGGGTTACCTGACGGAAGCATCATAAAATATTTCTCTGATTCTGATCCTTCAACAAAAGGGGATCTTCTCATCTCATCAATCTGATCGTTCACAATGGCATTGATAAGATTGAGATAATCGGTTACACGTTTTGCGCGGTAATCGTGATCGCGGACGTCAATCGGAACATATTTTCTGTTTGTCTCTTTGTAATAATGCTTTCGCATGGATTCCAGCAGGCGATCTTCTATGATAGAGACCACGGAATTGATACCGTATTTAGCCACTTTCACGGGGCTGTCGATCGTGAAGGCCAATCCCATAACAGGGATATGAAAAGAGTGAAGAGAAGTTGATAGCATACTTTATGGATGACAGCCACAAAGGAAATATCATTGAAGTGATCGTAATATGATTAAGGTCATAGTTTCCGAAGACAAAAAACTTTCAACTTTTTTTCAGATTCTGTCACAACGAGGGAAGTCTTTTATCGTCGATATTTCTTCGAAGGAAGAAGCGGGGCCAATTTTTGACGAAAGACTGTTGAAGATTGAAGTAACCCGCGTTAGCGACTGTAGCGGAAACCGAAGTGGCATGTGCGTGGCCGCCGGATGCGGGTAGGCATGAGCGTTGGATCCAGGTGGCCGAGGATGTTGCAGCGGAAGGCGCGGCCCCTGCGGGGAGATCTGGCGCCGGCAAAAGGGGAAACGCCCAATGCATTTTTAAACCAAATTACAGATGGCTTAAGGCTCCTGAAGCAACTTTTCGAGTATGGCTTTCAGATCAGAGTATTCGTAATCTTTTTCGAGGAAGAGAAGGTCATCGTTGTTTTCTATCTGGAGGTAAGATTCAAGCGGGCCATAGATCAGGATTGGTGTTTTGATACTATGCTGACCCTCCCTTACAATTTTTAGAATTGAATTTACTTTGATGCCGTGCAGCGACAAATCGAGGATCAGATAATGTGGCTGATACTCATGCTCCCTGAGCAACATGACAGCTTTATGACTATCCACAATATTTACTACCACAACACTCTCGTTGATAGAGGAGAGCGCTTCTGATATCACAAGGTGATCGTCTATATCATCGCTGATAAGAAGGCAAATACCTATACCCATCGGGTTTGATTTTTCCAATATTCACAAATCCACATTGCCATCTTAAAAGATAACTGCGGTAAAAATTCTTATGCCAGTTACGCTCACCAATTGCCGGCATTTAAATTTTTACTTGTTAGTGAAAGGAACTACCATGAAACAGGAAAAACAATATAACAAAATATTGAAAGAGATCGGGGAGCACCTGACCCGCCTGAGAGAGAAAAGCGGGTACGCTACCCTAAAGGAATTTTCAAGACAGTATGACCTGCCAGAAATACAGTATTGGCGAATGGAAAAAGGAAAAGCGAACATCACATTGAAGTCGCTGATGAAAATTCTGTGGATCCACAAAGTGTCAATGCAGGATTTCTTTTGTTCAATCAATAAAGAGAAAGTGTAAGCTGTTTTGTTCAGTTAAGCAACACACTGTTGAAAATTTAATACAATTTCAACGCACCGTTTATTTAAGGAAATACATTAATCCTGTTCGCTTCTTCTCCCGTAAGCTTCGGGATATTTTTTGGCGAAGCTTTATCCGCTGGACTTCCAGACTATATTCATTCACAATAATTACTTATTATCCAAGTACTGTGCACCAGCGGGTAATTTTATTCGCGTTCCTTATAATCTTTTCTTACTTTCCGGGACTCATTAACATTTTATGCGACAACAATATAACCTCCTCCTGCTTCTCATTTTGGCTTCTGCATCAAACGCCACCTTTGGACAAAGCACTGCCGCTAATGAGAAGCTATATCAGCTTTTCGATCATTACCACGAGGAGAGTCTTAAGCTCTTCCCTATCAGTGCTACTTACCAGGGTGATAACCGTTATAATGACCAACTGCCGAATAGCGCGACCGTTGAGTACAGAAACAGTGTCGCTGATTTTTATTCGAAATATCAAAGGGCGCTTCAGCAATTTGACAGAACGAAGCTCAACGAACAGGACAGGATTTCCTATGATATACTTATGGATATTACGTCGCGCGAGCTCGGTCTCTCGAAATTTCATCCCGAGTACTTCCCTATCACTCAGATGTATTCGCTTAGCTCGACCGTTGCACAGTTAGGATCGGGAACGGGAGCACAACCGTTCAAAACTGTTAAAGACTACGAGAACTGGCTTAAGCGAATTGATGGGTTTGTATTATGGGCAGACAGTGCGATCACAAATATGCGCAAAGGCATCAAGACGGGATACGTCCTTCCGAAAGCTGCTGTAGTGAAGATCATTCCACAAATTGAAAGTCTTGGCCAACGGGATTCATCGAAAAGCGTGTTCTACGGACCTGTCAGGAAATTCCCCGATGTGATTTCTCCTGAGGAACGGGTTCGTCTGAAAAATGAATATCATGCTTCCATCAGCTCGAAACTTGTTCCCGCTCTTCAGAGGCTGAAGGAATTTTTCTCAGCGGAGTACCTTCCGGCGTCACGCGCAACGTCCGGGATAAACGCACTTCCCAATGGAGAGGAGATGTACCGTTTCTATCTTTACTACTACACTTCAACCAAGACATCACCGGAGGAAGTATATCAAACCGGATTAAAAGAGGTAAAGAGAATTCGTGCAGAAATGGAGAAGGTAAAACAATCCATCGGATTCAAAGGATCGCTGAATGACCTATTCAAGTTCATGCAGGAAGATAAGCGGTTTATGCCGTTCAAAACTGAAGAAGAAGTATTGAATGCCTACCGCTCCATCATGGTCAAGATTGAACCACACGTGAAGAATCTGTTCGGTGTATTTCCAAAGACTCCTTTCGAGATCAGGAAGACCGAAGCATTCCGTGCGGGATCGGCACCGCCTCAATATGTATCAGGTTCAACTGATGCAACGCGGCCGGGCATTTTTTATGTACCGATCGTTGACGCCACAAAGATCAATACAACGGGATGGGCAATGGAAGCAGTATTTCTTCATGAAGCTATTCCAGGACATCATTATCAGATCTCCTTACAGAAAGAAAATACCACGCTACCGGAGTTTCGGAAGCATACGGTCAATACTGCGTACGCTGAAGGATGGGCGTTATACACAGAGTCACTGGGAAGTCAGCTTGGATGTTATACTGATCCATACCAAAAGCTCGGTGCGTTGGGTACGGAAATTCATCGTGCGATCCGGCTTGTGGTTGATGCGGCCCTTCACACCGGAAAGATGACGCGCGAGCAGGCTATCCAGTATATGATGGAAAACGAATCATTGGCAGAGCATGATGTTGTTCTGGAAATCGAGCGGTACATGGTAATGCCTGGTCAGGCGACGTCCTATAAGACAGGCGAACTCAAAATCAAAGCGCTGCGCGATAAATACCAGAAACAGCTTGGCTCCAGGTTCAACCTCCGGGAATTTCACGACACTCTTCTTATAGGGGGTGCCATGCCGCTGGATGCGCTGGAACGATATATGGATGCATGGGCGGCGAGACAAAAGTGATCCGTCTTGTTCATGAATACAACCTTTGGGGTATTCGCCATCCGTTATTGCTTTTTAAGGTAACTGATGGTATTTGATTTATGAGCCGGCCTAAGCAAAGTCCGGCGGCAATAGTTCGTGTAGAAATTGAACGGACACATCGTTCGCGACAGCTATGATAGGGCTGGCATGACGTTTTTGAATTCAATGAGAAAAACAAACTAGATATGAAAACTTTACTAATGACGGCAGCTGCACTTTTAATGGCTGCCAGTACAACTTTTTCTCAAGCCAACTTCGGTGTGAAGGGTGGATTAAATTTATACAAAGTAACCGCGGATGAAGGTGATGAGGCCGACATGAAAGCGGGTTTACATCTGGGCGTACTTGCGCACATTCACCTTAGCGATCAATGGGCACTCCAGCCTGAAGTTGTTTACTCAATGCAAGGCGCAAAATCAGAAGTAGATGGAGATGATGTGAAGTTTAACGCGAACTACATTAACGTTCCGCTTCTGTTTCAATTTATGTTCGACAATGGTTTCCGTTTGCAAGCAGGACCCCAGTTGGGAATTCTCGCATCCGCAAAAGCAAAATCCGGGAGCACCAGCATTGATGTAAAAGACGGAATGAACTCTATTGAGTTTTCGGTCCCTGTTGGAGTCGGTTACATTTCGCCTTCAGGTTTCGGTGTTGATCTCCGGTACCACCTGGGTTTGAGCAACATAAATGAGAATGATAACAACGAGGCGTTCAATCGCGGATTTCAACTTGGTGTGTTTTATCAGTTCCGCCACGACTAATTACAAAGGTTGGCAATTTTGATCTGAGTTAACAAATCGCTACATTCATTAATCTTCAATACAGCCAGGCTCCTGATGGGGTCTGGCTGGTGTTTTGAAAACAAAAACGAATGTTCGATAACTTAGCGGATAGCATTCTGCAAAAAGTACAGATTGCGAAAGAGGACCTTGATATCCTCAGACAATACTTCATTCCAAAAAAAGTGCGGAAACGTCAATACATCCTCAACTCCGGGGATCCGTGCAAATACATTACGTTTGTAGAGAAAGGTTTGCTTCGCGCATTCACTGTCGACGATGATGGCCGCGAGCACGTTGTACAGTTCGCCTTTGAAGGTGGATGGATCTCCGACATGGGAAGCTTTTTCTCGGGGGAAGATTCTTCATACAACATCGAAGCCCTGGAAGACTGTGAACTCCTCCACTTGTCGAGGTCAGCCATGGAGGAGCTACTCGAAAAAGTCCCTTTGATGGAGCGTTACTTCAGACTGCTGATGCAGAACAATATTGTTGCGCTGCAACGGCGTGTCATCGCCTACATGAGCATGACCGCGGAAGAAAAGTATCTGCGGCTACTGGAAATCGCGCCGGACATTATGAGCCGGGCAGCTCAGCAGCACATAGCATCCTACCTGAGCATTACACCCGAAACACTGAGCAGGATCAGGAAAAAGGTCTCAGAAAAATCTTAGGTACAAATCAATATTATAAGCTAAGCGCGCATCATTTATCGTCGGGCCTTGAGACTTTTGTCATTATTGCAAGTGTCTGATCTTCAAGCCTTGCAATAGGTCGCGCATCACAGGAAATTAAGCTTACAACTGGCTCAGGGCCGTCTTCTTGACCTGGATCAATCTCTTTCTTATCAGGCATCAAGCGCATTCAGAATATTCCGCCGTAGTTTTGTGTTATACAATCAAAGATTATTAACAAGAATTTAAACAAAGAACATGGCAACAACAACAAAATGGAAACTTGATGCTACGCACAGTGAACTGGCATTTAAAGTCCGTCACATGATGATCACAAATGTGAGAGGTGAATTTCAGAAATTTGATGGAACCATTGAATCAGATGGAGTGGATTTCTCAACATCTTCAATTGAAGTCACTATTGATGCAAATTCTATTTTCACCAATGAGGGATCACGCGATGGTCATTTAAAAAGTGCCGACTTTTTCGACGTGGAAAAATACCCTACGCTGAAGTTCAGCGCAACGTCATTGAAGAAAGTTGACGAAGAAGAATTCGAACTAACCGGAACCCTTACTATTAAGGGCGTCAGCAAAGAGGTTAAGCTGGATGTTGAATTCGGTGGCATCAATAAAGATCCATGGGGAAATGAGAAAGCCGGATTTACTGTCGAAGGAAAAATCAACAGAAAAGACTTCGGGCTCAACTGGAACGCGGCGCTTGAAACAGGTGGTGTGCTGGTTAGCGATGAGGTGAAGATTATAGCGGAAGTGCAGTTTGTAAAGCAGCAATAATTTCTGCCCTGCCGCCATACAAAATGAATGTTCAACTTCAAAAAACTTATTATGAGCTTAAAAGACAAATCCATTATTATAACGGGTGCCGCAATGGGACTCGGTTTGGCGGCAGCGAAAGAATTGGCTGCACAAGGTGCAAAACTGACACTTGTCGACTTCAATGAGAAGGCACTTCTCGAGGCGAAGGATGAGATCACCAGGTCTTTTCCATCGGTGAAAGTAATCACAGTTGTCGGAGATGCCTCGAAAGAAGAAGATGTGAAACGTTATGTGGAAGAAACCACGAAGGCTTTTGGACGCATTGACGGTCTCTATAACAACGCGGGAATTGAGGGCAGGCAGGCTCCGATGACTGAGTATGATGTCAACGTCTTCAAAAAGGTAATTGACATCAACCTTATGGGTGTCTATTACGGCATGCGCTACGTTATCCCGGTAATGCAGAAACAAAAGTATGGTCGGATTGTTAACGTAGCATCCGTTGGCGGATTGCGCGGCGTTCTCAATCAGGTTGCGTATGTAGCGAGTAAGCACGCAGTGTCGGGGATGACCAAAAACGCGGCGTTGGAATATGGTCGCGATGGAATTAGCACAAACGCCATTGCACCGGGAGCGATCCTGACGCCGATGGTGGCGGAAGCTTTCAGGGAAGTAAACCCTGATGATCCAAAGAAAGCCGAGGCAGAATACGCACACCGGAACCCGACAAAACGACTTGGACTTCCGGATGAAGTTGCAAAAGTGGTGGCATTTCTGCTGAGCGAAGATGCCTCTTATCTCAGCGGACAAACCATCGCTATTGATGGAGGCGAGTCGAACATGTACGGCAACGGATAAAACGAAGTTTAACAAAAAGAATATAAATGGAACTTGGCATCTACACATTCGCGGATATGCAGCCCAATGAGGTGAATGGAAAAGCGATGACTACTCATCAGCGGATCAAAGAGCTTATGGAAGAAATACAGCTAGCCGATGAGTTGGGTCTCGACGTGTTTGGAGTGGGTGAGCACCATCGGGCAGACTATGCTGTATCAGCGCCCGCCGTTGTGTTAGGTGCCGCTGCCGCCGTCACAAAGAATATCAAACTCACCAGTGCAGTCACTGTGCTGAGCTCTGATGATCCTGTACGGGTGTTCCAGAATTTTTCCACTATCGACCAGATCTCCGGAGGCAGAGCGGAGATTATGGCGGGTCGGGGATCGTTCATTGAATCCTTTCCATTGTTCGGGTACGACTTGAAAGATTATGATGCACTGTTCAGAGAGAAACTGGCTTTGTTGCTTCAATTGAACCGGTCTGAAACAGTCCATTGGGAAGGTTCGATGCGTCCTTCTATTGATGGACGGGCAATATATCCGCGACCCTTTCACGAGAAATTACCTATCTGGTTGGCAGTAGGTGGAACGCCTGAGTCGGCTGTGCGCGCGGCGACACTTGGCTTGCCTATGGCGCTCGCGATCATCGGCGGGATGCCTGAACGGTTTGTACCGTTTGTAGACTTATACAAACGGAGTGCACTGGAAGCAGGGCAAGACATGACTGCGTTACAGCTCGGAATAAATACTCACGTCTACGTATCCGAAACTTCGCAGAAAGCGGGAGATGAATATTTCCCGGCTTACGCGGCGATGATGAGCCGCATTGGGAAGGAGCGCGGCTGGCCACCGCTGAATCGCGACCAGTTTGATGCTAACCGATCTGAGAGAGGATACCTCATGGTGGGAAGCCCTCAACAAGTCATCGATAAAATTTTATTTGAGCATGAGCTTTTTGGACAGACCAGGTTTCTCGCACAGATGAGCGTAGGAACCGTTGACCACAAGAATATTCTTAAGTCAATGGAGTTATTTGGAACGAAAGTCGCGCCTGCCGTCAGAAAGGCAGTCGGCGAAAGCGTCAAGAGCAAGGCGGTTTAAACACAGCTAAGAAAAGAAACAGAAGAGCGAACAATGGCTATGAAAGCAGTGATCGGACAGTCTGATCCTCGCCAGGACATAAACCTCAGAATTATGAAAACGAATTACGGAAGTTTATCGGAAGCCACGAATGGGCTGAAGGCCCGTGGTTACTCGCACGATTTCAACCTGACCTCGGATTCAATCGAATGCCCTACACTGGAATTACAGCTTCAGCCAGAGAGATTTAGGGTAAATGCGTTTTACCGTTTTGAAGGAATGTCGAGCACTGATGACAACAGTATTGTTTATGCGATCAGCTCAGATGATGGAATTAAGGGAGTGCTTGTCGACGCGTATGGCGTGTATTCTGAAAGCTTGAACGACGCTATGATTAAAAGGCTTTCGATCCGGCGGTAACAGTCTTTTTACTGGCTACTCCTTTGAAGAGAGAACCAGGGATCACGAATAATCATCACGTGATTCCTGGTCATTTCCGAATTACTGTCTACTTCTTTTTCTGGGAGAACATCCAGCTGATGAAATTCGGATCAGCGAATGCGTTATCCCAACTATTGTGGTTCACACCAGGGTATTCAGTATACTTCACCGGAACTTTTACTTTCTTAAGTTTAGCCGCCATGTCTCGGGATAATTTCACATTCACAACGGCGTCATCCGCACCATGAAAGATCCAGAACTTTGTATCCTTAACGCGCTTATCGTAAGCGTTGACATCGCCCCCTCCACAAATAGGAAGTGCTGCAGCATAGAGACCTGGATACCGGAATACCGATTCGAAGGTACCCATCCCTCCCATTGACAACCCGGTAATGTAGATCCTGGACTTGTCAACGCTTGCGCTATCCGCCATGGTTTTAACCAATTCATTCGCAGCAGCCAAAGGCCACAGGGCAGGTTTATTATAGTCGAACGTGATTGTCAAAGGTTGTGTACTTCGATCGATGTTAGCAGAGGACCAGTAAGAATCCTGCGGGCACTGCGGAGCGATGATGATTGCCTCATTCTTTCCCTGATTGGTTTCTTTCAGGAGCATGTTTGCCCCGTGCACAAGTTGTTTTTCATTGTCGTCGCCACGCTCACCCCCGCCATGAAGCAGGAGAACCAATGGATATTTTTTTGATTTATTGTAGTTCTTTGGATACAAAATCCGATAAGGAAGAACTTCTCCATTGTAAACAAACTCCTTCTTTGCGAATGGCTTTAGCGCGGCATCAGGAGCTTTAGTCAACCCTTGTACCTCCAGCCACTCTGCAAATCGCTCTATCCATTTATCAGTGGGCAGGTTCTGAACGCGCATACCGAATCCGTGGTCGCCGCGGGCGTACATGTGTAACTCGGCGTCGCGTTTATTTTTCAGCCATGCGGAATAAAGGTCTACGCTATGGGGTGCAAGCGCGAGACCGTCGTTGGTGGCAGTCACAATAAACAGCGGCGGAGATTGGGCATCGACAGTTCCGATCATTTCTGAAGGGAAGAATGGATAAATCGGTGCAGCGAAATTAGGACGGTTCTGCCTCTCGTAATCGAACAGACTACCCGCCGCCACGGTGCCGCCAGCCGAAAAGCCCATAATGCCGATGCGATTGGGTTCTATATCATATTCGGCAGCATGTTCCCGAACGTATTTAATTGCCTCACGACCATCGGCAATGGCAAGAGGAATCACCGCATTATTGTCGTCATGGAATTCTTGCTTTCCCCATTTCGACGACAACTCGGTTACGGGATCTTCAGTCTTCATGTGTACAAGTCGATACTTGAGTACAAAGCAGGTCACCCCTTTTGCCGCGAGCCATTTCGCTACATCAAAACCTTCACTGTTTATCGATAGCGCATGGAAGGCGCCACCGGGAGCAATGATCAATGCAGTACCATTAGACTTTCCCCGTTCTGGTTGAAAGACTGTTAATGTTGGTTTGCTGACATTGTAAACGACTTTTGTCTGCCAGCCGTTGCTATCGCTTTCAGCTTCACTCCAGGTCCACGATTCGGAGCCCGGAGGTGTTCCTTTATACAGGGGGATCACTTTCTGCGCAGAGGCGACGAAAGGAATCACAAGAAAAAGAATAGAGATGAGGTTAATTTTCATATAAAGTGTCTTTACATGAAAATTAACATTTATCTGCGAACATCAATCAAGAAGTGCAAATAAGGACGGATACCGGCTGGGATGGTGCTATTTCATAAACTTCGCGGTGAAGAAACGGCCCGGTCCTCGGGTCGTTCCATAAACGACATACATGCTGTTGCGCTTCAAATCCGAGATATCAATCTCCGTTTTTGACCCATTTCCGTGTTGAATGTGTCCGGAGTACACAACACGTCCGGAGAGATCTGCTATATAGACCGTTTCAATCGGAGTGGTTGACTCCACGTTAAGGATGGTTTTTACAGAATTCAGGTACACTGAAAAGCTTCCACGGGTTTCCTCTTCCGTACTGGTGATCAGATTAGAGATGTACATTACCGCTCCGCCACCTTGGGAAAGTGAAAAGGAAAGTCTGGATTGATTAGAGACAGGTATGATCTCTGTTGTAATCGCCTTTGCATTTGTGGAAACCATTTTCCCGCGAATAGCGGCAGGACTTACTTCCGCGATATATAAAGGAGAAAGCATCGACGCTGCTCCTACTCCAACCCCGGCAACAATTCTCCAGAAAATCAACATCTCATAGCTTGAGGCCCATCCCATAAAAAGGGACGAGAACATAAAGATCGCTGCAGCGATAATTAAAGGAAATCTCCTGCCAAAGCGGTCCGTGATCTGTCCTGTAATCAGGGTACCAATGATACAACCTACATACAGAGAACTTCCGGTCCAGCCGAGCTGAGCCTCCGTCAATTCGTAATAGGGTTGAATGAAAGGAATCGTTCCCGAAAAGATTGCAATATCTAATCCAAAGAGAAGACCGCCGAAAGCAGCAATTAGACTAATCAGGAGTGTGTAGGTGTTTCTTTCCATTTTTATCGGAGGGCTATAAACCTCGTACAGCGGGAGCATACTGAAGATATAATCCAAACCATTGCCGCAGCGTACGCGGCAGCCTTTGGAATTCGGGCGCAGACCTATACCGTAACCGTTTCCCCCGGTACACACATCGTAACATTATAATTTCCTCCGCATAGATTTTGATCTTACCGAACACCCTCATCGCAGATTGAATGTACTCACCGGAGAATGGGTTCAGGTATCACCTCATCGGGCGAAGCGTCCATGGCAGGGCCAGGTAGAAACTGTAACCGAAGAGTCAGGAAAAGCATACGAGCCCACTTGTTACCTCTGTCCCGGTAACAAGCGATCGAACGGTGAGTTGAATCCTGATTATTTAGGAACGTATACTTTCACCAATGACTTTGCAGCGATTCTGGAGGATACTCCCGAAGGAAACCTAAATGAGGATAGCCTTTTCGTTGCACGCAGTGAACGCGGCATTTGCAAAGTGGTTTGCTTTTCTCCAGATCATAGATTGACCGTGGCAGAAATGTCTGTCGCTGAGATTGTAACTGTGGTGAGCACATGGATCAGAGAATATGAATTATTAGCGAAGATTCCGTTCATCAATTACGTCCAGATCTTCGAAAATAAAGGTGCGCTGATGGGT
>JAEYXN010000265.1 GCA_023431285.1 Bacteroidota bacterium | reverse complement strand
GATTGCGGTCAGCCAGTCGAGATCCGTGTTACTCACCTTGCCCACCACGCTTTCAATAAAACGTGAGCTTTCTTCACCGAACATTCCTTCAATCTTTTTCAACAGCTGACCTTTTACTTCATCGTTCTGAAAGTAAATACCGAGTACATTAACAAGAATGATAACTGCCGGAGAGATGGAAAATGTGGCGAAGAAGGAGGTGGCTGATGCAAGCACCAAAGGGTCATTCCGTCTCAACAAACGAAACGCATCCCGGTGCAGGGACGGTATAATTAATGACGGGCCTTTACGTTGCCCCTCGGTCATTTTGATTTTGCTTTTTCCGTTTTCAGGATTTGCTCAGCGTGGCGCTTTGGATCAGCTTTCTCGATCACTTCTTCAATCACACCTTTCTCATCGATGATGAAAGTTGACCGTGATGTTCCCATGAACTTTCGGCCGTACATTGATTTCTCGATCCACGTGCCGAATGCATCGTGCATCTTTTTGTCAGGATCGGAGAGTAGGGGGAAAGGGAGTTTCTCCTTCTCTATGAATTTTTTGTGCGACTTCTCAGAGTCAGTGCTGATTCCATAAACAGTGTATCCCTGCTTCAACAGAAGTTTGTAATTGTCTCTGAGATTGCAAGCCTGTGTCGTACATCCTGGAGTTTGATCCTTTGGATAAAAATATAGCACGACTTTTTTACCCTTGAGGTCACGCAGATTGACTGGGTTGCCGTCCTGGTCATTGATGGTGATGTCGGGCACCTTGTCTCCTGCAGCTAACTTCATAAGGATTAAGGAATTTTCTTGGTGAAGACGCTTTTATTTCCCGAATTGTCGGTGATCACAAGCTCAAAGTCGCCTTTGAGAGGCTTTGTTTTGTCGAGCTTTTCCGACCAGATTGAACCTGACTTGCTATCGAAATGCATCAATAACCACTCACCATTGATGGATGCCTCAATGGAATTAATTCCTGAAAGATTGTCCTTGATGCGGAACCTTGCACCTGAGTTATCAATGAAAACGGTTCGTATAGTAGGCTTTACGTTGTCCTGCAGAATTGTGAAGTCACCAAATTCACGCGCGTGGAAGGTGATCTTTCCGTTCTTGAAATCACCACCAATGTAGGAGTAGGCCTTTCCGGTCTTTCTATACACAGCGTAGCCTTGAGCTGGATCATAGTTCTGGCGCGGCTTTAGAGAGATGCGGACCGATTTACTCAGCGGAACCAGTCTGTCGCCGATAGAGAATATCTCTTCTTTTCCAGCGCGCGAATACTTCTCCTGGAAATATAATGTATCGTATAGCACGCCTTCATTAAACTCAACTTCACTATAGGAACTTGAAAAGAGAAATCTGCCTGATGGCACTATCATGTTTTTCAGATTGGTCACCACCGAAGTACCGCAATAGACAATTGAGTCTGGCAGAATTGTTCTGAGGTCTGTCAGGAAGACCGCGCGATTCTTGTTCGAATAATCCGGATCAATCTCAACTGCGTTGCCTCCTGCATACAGCATCGCCCGGGCTGTTGAGTCAGCGCAGGTACGGAATGTGGTGAGGAAAATGTTTTCGCTGAAATCTGAGAAAACCGGAGTGGTCATCTCTTCCAAATGAGCAACTTCTTTTGTGAGATTCGCCGGATAAATATCGAAATCAATTTCGCTCTTGTTTCCGTAGCTGTCTTTTAAGCGGATGTTGACATGCGATGTCTTCTCTTTCTTGACGGTGATCTTTCCGGTGCCAGGTGAATTGTTGTAGAACTGAAGATTATTACCATCGTCGATATACAGTTTGTAAAAACGCGTTCCGTTGTTACGCATGGTCTTAAAGTCCATGAGCGTGTAGATACCCCGTGTTTCAGAGATATCAAGCTTTTCGATTCCCTGACTGAATACTAACTGACTGTCTACGCGTACTTCGATATAATTCACCCCGCCCCAGAACGGACTTCCCGGTGCGAGTCTGTCTTTGGCTATCACTTCGATACCAATCGTTCCATGCGCGATGATCGGCGTCGCCATTGAATATTTATTGTTTCCCTTGTTTGAAGCATGGAATTCGAATCTTCCAAAGCGGTCATTGATGCGGGAGTTTTTATCCATCGTCTTCAGCGCAATCTTTTCAGGGGCTGGAGCAAGACGGTCAGTGATCTCTGGGAAGGTAGCGACCTTCAAAGGGTCGAGAGCGTAATTATTTTTGTCGCGGATATCAAAGTGAACATGTGGACCGCCCGAAGAACCGGTGTTCCCTGAAAGACCAATCAGCTCACCCTGCTTCACGTTGAACTGTCCTTCAGGAAAATTCAGGTCTATTGAAAAGCCTTTTTGTTTGTATTGCTCGTTGAGGACATACTCTGCCACGGGGCCAACAAACTTATCAAGATGCGCATAAAGTGTGGTGTTGCCATCCGGGTGAGAGATATAAACAATGTTCCCATAACCGGAAGGAGTCATCGTAACACGTGAAATGTATCCGCTTTTCGACGCGACGACAGGATAGCCGACTCTGTTATCGGTACGGATATCAATGCCCGAGTGAAAGTGTGTCTGCCGGAGTTCTCCCATTGTTCCTGCCAGAGAGCCGGGCTTCCCGGGATGCACAGGATAAATGTACTTCTCGCCGTTCACCGGAATCTCCGGCTTACTTAACTGGGCGAAAAGGACAACAGGACTACACGCAAGACAACACGCAGCTAAAAATTTACTTAATCTCAAATTCCAGTAGTTTCTCATTTTCAACAAAAGCCGTTAGCACATTTCCCACTTTGACCGGACCTACACCTTTGGGTGTACCCGTAAAAATTAAATCTCCCGTACGGAGCGTAAAAAACCTGGACAGATACGAAATTATATAATCAAAACTGAAAAGCATAAGACTTGTGTTCCCCTGCTGACGGATTTCTCCATCTATTTGCAAACTGAAATTGATGTCTGACAAATTCTTGAAATCCTTTACAGGGATGAATTTATCAGAAACCGGTGCTGAGCCGTTAAACCCTTTAGCAATATCCCACGGTAATCCTTTCTCCTTTGCCTTTTGCTGAAGGTCTCTTGCTGTAAAATCAATTCCGATGCCAATAGCGTCGTAATATTTTGCCGCAAAGGTTTCCTGAATGTTTTTTCCTTCTTTGGAAATCCTGAGCACCAGCTCGGCCTCATAATGAATGTCCTTCGAAAAATCCGGATAATAGAACGGCGCGTTGTTTCGCAGCAGCGCCGTATCAGGCTTCGTAAAGATCACCGGTTCATCAGGGCGTTCATTGTTCAGTTCCTTTATATGTTCGGCGTAGTTTCGGCCGATGGCAAATATTCTCATGTATTCAGGTCAGAAGAAACGTCTGGGCCTGGGATGGCACAAACTTTACCCAAATTTATGAAACAAACATGGGGTGCTTTTGTATTTTTGGAACTAAATATTACGATATGCTAAAGAAGCTTTTTTCTTTATCGATCGCCGGGATGATTATCTATGCCTGCGCGAGTGTGCCGGTGACCGGCCGGAAACAGCTAAGTCTTATTCCTAATTCGGAGTTGATGCCAATGGTTAAGCAGGAGTATTCTTCTGTGATTCAGCAAGGGCCATTGTCGAAGAATCAGGAGCAGACACAATTGGTAAAAAGAGTTGGTGTAAGGATTCAAAAAGCGGTAGAAGAGTACATGGCATCTGAAGGCCATGCTGACCATCTGAAGGACTTCGCCTGGGAGTTTAATCTGATCGAAGATCCGAATACTGCAAACGCATGGTGTATGCCTGGTGGGAAAGTCGCCTTCTATACTGGCATTCTTCCAATCTGTAAAGATGAAACCGGAGTGGCTGTGGTAATGGGCCACGAGGTCGCACACGCTATTGCGAACCACGGCGGAGAAAGGATGAGTACTCAAATGGTCGCTCAATACGGAATGAATACGCTTGGTGCGCTGATGGGTCAGAACCCTACTGCTGGCCGCCAACTCTTAATGCAGGCAGTTGGAGCCGGAGCCGGTGTAGGGATGCTGAAATTCAGCAGAGAGCATGAGTCAGAAGCCGATCGGATGGGATTAATCTTTATGTCGATGGCAGGCTATGATCCCAACGCAGCAGTCAGCTTCTGGGAAAGAATGTCTACGGAAAGCGGAGGCCAATCCCCACCAGAATTTCTTTCTACTCACCCCTCTCACACTACGCGGATCAACGATCTTAAAAAGTGGATCCCCGAAGCGCAAAAGTATTACAAGGGCAATTGATTCGAATGAACGCCAGCACGATATCAAGGCTGTGGATCCTCGCTGGATGCACAGCTTTTTTCTTTTGTTCCTCTCCTAAGACGATCTCTCTGCGAAGTGGATCGCAGGATCCGAAAGTCATTTCGGTAGAAGAGCATCGCATCAAAAAGCATGAGGAATTTCTTTCTGAGAAATCACCATTGCCTCCGGAGGAAAGGAAGAAGTTTCAGGGCTTGAAATATTTTCCGATTGATACCTCATACGTTGTGACAGGAAAATTGATCCGCACAGCGAATGCTGAGATATTCAAAATGAAAACGACAACAACAAGGCTTCCGGAATACAAGAAGTTTGCTGATGTAGTTTTTAAGCTTCATGGCGAAGAGTACAAGCTGGAAGTATATCAAAATCCTGAGCTGATGAAGAAGGAGGAGTACGTTGACTATCTCTTTGTTCCGTTCACAGATGAATCGAATGGAAGTGAAACGTATGAAGTGGGACGCTATATCGAGTTGCGTATTCCTGATGGAGATGAGGTCGTGCTCGATTTTAACAAATGTTATAATCCTTACTGTAGTTACAGTCCTAACTACTCATGTCCGATTCCACCAGCAGCGAACCACCTTCCCATTGCAGTGAAGGCCGGGGAAAAGAAATACAAAGATAATCACTGATTACTTCTTGAAGTCGCGAAGCTTTATCTCTGTGAGCTTGCGCTTGGTATCCATAGGGAAATCTCCGTTCATCATCCAGTCATAATACGCCGGCTCCTGCTTGAATACCTGGGTGACGAGTTTGCCTTTGTGTTTTCCGAAGTTGAAGATCTCATCACCTTTTTCATTCCGGATCATCCGTCCGGCAAGGTCGACCATGTCAAGTGACGTGATCTTCGCCAGGCTATCCACATCGTTTCTGATCTCTCCAACTTTCTTGTCGGAAGCATCTATCACATCCTGACCATCATACTTTGACACCTGCGCGAGCAATACTTCCATTGTTGCGTCTGTATCCGCTTCCGCCGAATGGGAGTCACCTAATTCCTTATCGAGGTAAAATTTATACGCAGCCTTTAAAGTTCTTTTCTCCATGAGGTGGAAGATCTTCTGCGCGTCGACGATCTTTTTCCGGCTATAATCGAATTCAATTCCGCAACGGATAAACTCCTCAACGAGCATTGGGATATCCAGTCTCAGAACACTGAAACCCCCGAGGTCCGCGCCTTCAAAGAAACGCGCATAGTCTTTGGCAACCTCTTTGAACAGCGGCTTATCTTTTACATCCTCATCTGTCAGACCGTGAAATATTGTCGACTCCGGTGGAATGGGAATGCCAGGGTTGATCACATTGCTCTTGCGGAGAATCTCTCCGTTAGGCATAAGCTTCACAACAGCGATCTCTACGATACGATCTTTTGTGATACTTGTACCTGTGGCTTCAATATCAAAAATACAAAGAGGATTCCGAAGATTGAGTTTCATCTGAATTGTTTTATCCGGCGCGAGACCGGCCATAAGAAATGTTTTTAGTCTGAGATCTTCTCAGCGAGATCTGCAACGTTGATACCACCGAAGTTTCCGCTGCTCATCATCAACAGGTTCTTGTTTTTCCACTTCAACCCGGTCAGAAAACTTTCGAGTTTGCCGGCATCATCAAACACCTGAATGCCCTGGTTGGAAAACGCTCCGCGGATTTCACTTTCAGAAAAGGGTTCAAGATTTTTGGCTACCATTTTTTCCTTGTTGAAATAAACTACCGGAACCTGTGCAGCTTTGAGTGTGTCTTTATACTGAGGAATAAATTTTTTATTCAGACTGCTGTAGGTATGGAGTTCGAGACATGCCACGAGATCCCGCGAAGGATAAATTTCCTTAACGGCTTTAACCGTCGCGCGCACTTTGGAAGGAGCATGGGCGAAATCTTTGTACACAACACAGGAATTGTATTCTTTGATCTTCTGCAAACGTCCTGCGGCCCCTTCGAACGTGGATATCGCCTCGAAGAACTGATTAGTAGTGATACCTAGTTTTTTCAGAACCTCCTTGGCACCGCTGATGTTCTGGAAATTGTGGCTTCCGAAAACCCGGACCGGGATTCTTTCTTTCGAGTTGGTCAGAAAAAATTGGCCGTTGTTGTCAGCGGCATGGGAGTGACTCTTATAGGAGATCTCCACTACATCAGTCCGTTCCTTTTTTCCGATCATCAGTGCCATTGAATCCTGTTCACAATAGATCAGGATACCACCTTTCGGAGTCTGGTCCGCGAACAGGTCAAACTGCTTCACATAATCTTCTTCGGTAGGGAATACGTTGGCGTGATCCCACGAAATACCACTGATTAACCCGATGTGATGTTGATAGCGCAGGAACTTTGGAACGGGATCCAGCGCTGACGAAAGATATTCATCACCTTCTATAATGATCACCGGCGCATCAGAAAGACGAACCGTGTTCTCAATACCATTGACTTTTGCACCTATCACGTAATCAAACTTCCGGTTAAAGTAGTTGAGCACATGTACAATCATGGCTGTGATGGTAGTCTTGCCATGACTTCCGGCGATTACGACCCGTTGTTTGTCTCTTGAGTGCTGATAAATAAAATCAGGGAAGGAGTATATCTGAATTCCGAATTCCTGTGCTCTGAGTAGTTCCGGGTTGTCCTTTCGGGCGTGCATCCCGAGGATGACAAAGTCGAGAGAAGGGGTGATCCTGGCGGGGTCCCATCCGTCCTTTTCCGGAAGCAGTCCATGTTGTTTCAAGTTAGACCGGGAGGGCTCGAAGATCTCGTCATCGGATCCCGTTACTTCGTGCCCGGCCCGGGTCAGGGCTATCGCCAGATTGTGCATCACACTTCCACCGATGGCGATAAAATGTATCTTTTGCTTCTTGTCCATTCCGGAAAACTAAAAACCGGCTTAAAAATAATGGAAAATTCGACGTGGATGAAGCAAAGATTTCTGTGCTTATTGTCCACCTTACTTCAAAAGATGGATGAATAACGACGTGATCCTCTGGCTTCTAACTTATTATGTCGAAACTGTTATTTACATGAGGCGGCCGGTCATCGCATACCAGGCGAGACAGATGTGCAAGGTGCGAGTCGTTTCGGGGATTCATTAATTGTATTTGTTCACAATTTTGTTGTGGCTAACTTGTTAATAAGTTGTGGAGAGCCGCGAGCGAAAAGAATTTGAATGATTGTACGTTTGTCGCCCCTATAATCTGAAACACGTACAACAACCACTGTATGGAGCAAGGAAGATCAACGCCATTAAGGCTGAGCAGCAAGTCTACGAAGTTAATTCCCAGAGAAATCTCGGAAGGCTTGGGAAAGCTGCCACCTCAGGCGCTTGATCTGGAGGAAGTAGTTCTCGGTGCTTTGATGCTCGAAAAGAATGCGCTTAACGCAGTCGTTGAGTTTCTTAAGCCCGAGCACTTCTACCTCGAAACTCATAAGGAGATTTACACCGCCATTGTCGACCTGTTCAAATCAACGGAGCCGGTGGATATGCGTACCGTTGTAAATCAACTACGCAAAACAGGAAAGCTCGAACTGGTGGGTGGTGCCTATTATATTGCGGAACTCACCGCGAAGGTAAGCTCTGCTGCCAACATCGAGTACCATGCCCGCGTGGTGATGGAAATGGCCATCAAGCGCGAGCTCATCCAGGTGGCCTCCCAGATACAAAGCGACGCATACGAGGATACAACAGATGTCTTTGAACTTCTGGACAAGACGGAACAATCTGTCTTTCAGATATCCGACTCTAACCTTCGTAAGAACTACGACAACATGCGAAACCTGATGGCACGCGCTATCCAGGAATTGCAGGTTCTCAAGGAACACAAAGACGGACTCACTGGTGTCCCTAGCGGTTTTACCGAGCTGGATCGAATGACTTCCGGTTGGCAACGGTCCGACCTTGTCATCATCGCAGCCCGCCCTGGTATGGGTAAGACTGCTTTCGTTGTTTCGGCCCTGCGCAACGCGGCTGTTGATTTCAAAATACCAGTAGCAATCTTCTCGCTGGAGATGGCTTCGATTCAGTTGGTTAATCGTATGATCTCTGCCGAAGCTGAGCTCGAAAGTGAAAAGATCAAAAAAGGCAATCTCGCGGAACACGAATGGGCGCAGCTTGTTCACAAGACATCTAGATTGTCGTCTGCGCCGATTTTCATCGATGATACTCCAGCCCTTTCTATTCTTGAGCTTCGCGCAAAATGCAGACGCTTAAAAGCAGAACACGGAATACAAATCATTGTCATTGATTATCTCCAGCTTATGCGAGGAGAACAAGGTGGAAACCGTGAACAGGAAATCGCGTCGATCTCGCGTTCATTGAAAGGTATTGCAAAGGAACTCAACGTCCCGGTGATTGCCTTGTCTCAGTTGAGTCGAAGTGTTGAGACACGTGGGGGAGACAAGAAACCTCAGCTTTCAGACTTGAGGGAATCCGGATCTATCGAACAGGACGCGGATATCGTAATGTTCCTTTACCGCCCTGAATACTACAAGATTACAGTCGATGAAGATGGAATGCCGACCCAGGGAACCGGCGAAGTAATTATCGCGAAACATAGAAACGGTTCTACCGGAAATGTGAAACTCAAATTCATCGGGAAGTACACCAAGTTTGCCGACCTTGAATCAGCAGGTGGTGGCTTTGATAATCCTTTTTCGGGAATGATCACGCGTGAAAGCAAGTTGAACAATTTCAACGACTTCGGCTCAAGCCAGACACCGCCACCACCTCCGCCACCGATGGACGAGGACGACGCGCCTTTCTAAAAATAACTTTTTCCAACGGAATCTTGCGTGCCTTCTATTGTCAAAGCAATCTTTGATATTTTTGGGTTGCTAAACTCTTTCATGCAACGGGCACTCCTTCTCTTTATGTTTTTTGTCACGGCGTGTGTGCAGCACGATCTTGATCCCCCGCTTATCGATTGTGAAAAGTCCACTCTGGCGATCAGTCTTCTTAGTAAGAACGATGCGACCACATGTACATCTTCCGATGGATCTATCCGGGTGACGGCGCAAGGAGGAAAGCCGCCCTATCTTTTTCATGTTGAAAACCGCAGCTCCGAAGACGGCGGGTTTGAAGGATTGTCGTCAGGAGGATATACCGTATCAGTGACCGATACGCAGGGATGTATTGTTGAGTTGAACAACATTCTTATTCAGGCGTCGAATTTTTCTTTCGATGCGGTGGTCATGGAAAATACAGATTGTATTGGTGGCAACGGAAGTATCGAGGTACAGGTTAGTGAAGGTGCGCCTCCGTTCGAGTATCGATTCATGGAAGGGGAGTTTTCGGATAACAACCTTTTTACGTCGCTCAGGGACGGGTCGTACCGATTGGAGGTCAGAGATGGTGAAGGGTGCTCTGCTTCTTTGGAGATCGCTGTATCAAAAGGTGTCACGGGAACAAGTTGGACTGCATCAATCAGGCCTTTGATAAGCACCCATTGCGCGATAAGCGGATGTCATAATGGAATCTCCCGGCCTGATCTTCGGATATATAGTCAGTCGAAGTTTTATGCTTCACAAATCAAATCGCTGACGCAGGATGGAAGTATGCCCTTCGAAGGATCGCTGACGAAAGACCAGATAGATCTTATCGCGTGTTGGGTGGATGAAGGTGCTCTGGAGAACTGATCACTCTTCCATATCAAAATCCAGTTCCGACAGCGCGTTCTTCAGTTCACCGATGGCTTTTGCATCTCCCTTTTCTGTAGCCCTAATAATTCCTGATTCGAAAATCTCGCGGGCCCGCGAAAAATGGTTCTCACCATGAAGGAGCTTACCATAAGTGTAATATGTTGCCACGTAGTTCGGATGATCTTTCAAAAGGGTTTCAAAGAACTCCGCAGCCTTCAATGAGTCGAGCTTCAGATATTCCAGCGCGACGGCATAAAGATTGAATGGATCGTTCGGTTCTTCCCTCGCGTAACGAAGTAGTTGTTCAAGTCGGGACATAAGTCGTTTTCGTATTTATAAAAGTAGCATAACTTCGGCTCGTAAGGGAACGGCCTTAAAACTGTTTCTACAATCGATACATTAACGGACTCCGGGCACCACGCCTTGCCCTAAAAATCAGGCAAATTTGGCTTTTGGAGCATCGTTTTTATATCTTGAGCCCGGTTTTAAACCTTTACGCAGAACTCATTGATTTAGAATGAAATGAAGATATTAGTTTGCATCAGTCACGTTCCGGATACCACTTCCAAAATCAATTTCACTGACAACAACACAAAGTTCGATACGAATGGCGTGCAGTTCATCATCGGGCCGTATGACGATTACGCATTGGCGCGTGCGGTTGAGATCAAGGAAGCAAATGCAGGAACGACAGTGACTGTCCTCAACGTTGGACTTGCTGAAACCGAACCTACGATAAGGAAAGCCCTGGCGATCGGAGCGGATGATGCAGTGAGGGTAAACGCGGAGCCTGTTGATTCATTCTTCGTTGCATCTCAAATTGCTGAGTATGCAAAGTCAGTGGGTTATGATCTCATTCTTATGGGACGCGAATCAATTGATTACAACAGCGGTGTAGTGCACGGGATTGTTGGGGAGTTACTTGGTATTCCATCGATCTCCCCGGTAATGAAACTTGATCTTGAAGGTACTACTGCAAAGATGTCGCGGGAGATAGAAGGTGGGAAGGAGTTTGTGGAGGTCTCTTTGCCATTCGTCGCCGGATGTCAGGAGCCTATCGCTGAGTGGAAGATTCCTAACATGCGTGGTATCATGTCTGCGCGGACAAAACCTTTGAAAGTTGTTGAAGCAGTGGCTGCGGATAGCGGCGTAAAACTTCAGAAGTTTGAATTGCCTCCACCGAAAGGCGCAGTGAAAATGATTCCGGCAGACAATGTCGCAGAATTGGTGACGCGTCTGAAAAACGAAGCAAAAGTTCTATAACTTGTATCAGTACACCAAGATATTATATGCCCATCCTAGTATTTGTAGAAAGCGACGAAGGTAAAATTAAAAGCACTTCAATCGAAGCTGTTGCTTATGCGCGGTCTATTGGCGATCAGGTAACTGCAGTCGCTATTGGTAATGCCGACAAAGCAGAGCTTGAGGCATTAGGGAAGTATGGAGCTTCTAAAGTTCTTCATGCCTCTGATGAAAAATTGAATCAAACCAGTATCCAGGCGTATGCGTCGGTGCTGCTGAAAGCAATGGAAGATGAGAAGGCCGACATTCTGGTGTTGGCGAATTCGTCGCTGGGTACACCTGTAGCGGCGAGAGTCGCTGCAAAAACAGGAGCGAGCCTCGCTTCAAATGTGGTTGATCTTCCTCAAACGTCGGAAGGGTTTATCGTGAAGCGTAGCATCTATACAGGCAAAGCTTTTATGCATGTTGAGTTGAAAAACCAGAAGAAGGTTATCGGCATTCGTAAAAACGCAGTTGATCTCAAGGAAGTAGGTGGTAACGCTCAAGTCTCTGATTATCCTGTAACAATTTCAGATAAAGACTTCGCTGTGAAAATTCTTTCTGCAGAAAAGGCAACCGGCGATGTATTGCTTCCTGAAGCCGATATAGTTGTTTCCGGAGGACGTGGGATGAAGGGACCTGAAAACTGGGGAATACTCGAAGAACTGGCAAAGGTCCTTGGTGCGGCCACTGGTTGCAGCAAACCGGTATCGGATATGGGATGGCGCCCACACCATGAACACGTTGGACAAACAGGAGTAAAGGTTGCGCCGCAGTTGTACATTGCGGTGGGAATTTCCGGAGCGATTCAACACCTGGCAGGTGTGAATTCATCCAAGGTAATTGTCGTCATCAATAAAGACCCCGAGTCTCCCTTCTTCAAAGCAGCCGATTACGGAATTGTAGGCGATGCTTTTGAGGTAGTACCTAAATTAACCGAGGCAATCAAAGCGGCGAAATGATTACTCGTAATTTAAAGCAGAACACTGTAGCGTGAAAAAGATCAAATTAGAAATACTTGGACTTTCATCCAGCCAGTCTCAGACCGGCTCTTTTGCACTAGTGCTTGGAGAATCGGAGGGCAACCGAAGACTTCCTATAATCATCGGAATGTTCGAGGCTCAGGCTATCGCGATCGAGATTGAGAAGATTGTTCCAAACCGCCCGATGACGCACGATCTGTTCAAGTCCTTTGCAAACAACTTTCACTTTACTGTTGAGGAAATTATTATTTCAGACCTGAAGGAAGGGGTGTTCTTTGGAAAGATCGTTTGCTCCGATGGTTTGAAAAAGACTGAAATAGATGCCCGACCTTCCGATGCAATTGCCATAGGTCTGCGATTCGATTCTCCCATATACACTTACGAGAATATACTTGCGGAGGCCGGTATAGTACTTACGGACGAGTCTGAGGAAGAGAAGCCGGAACCAAAGGTGGAAAAGGCAAAGGTGAAGAAAGAGTCATCCGGAAGGAAAGATGACTTCAAGAATTACTCTGTAGATCGCCTGCACGAAATGCTGAAAGATGCCATCGACAAAGAGGATTACGAGAGGGCGGCGAAAATTCGCGATGAGCTGAGCAGGCGGAATTGATTAGGACAAACGTTAACAAGCAGAAGGCCACAAGCTCTCTGCTTTTTTGTTTTTAATTATGTGCGTTTTCCTGATTACTTTTGTCCGGCTCGCAACAGCGTAGCAAACTCATTAGCAAAGCATGGATTACATTCGCGGGCTGATTGGAATTTTTGCCATTCTCGGAGTCGCCTATCTGGTATCTTCCGGAAGAAAATCAATTGATTGGAAGCTTGTCGCGATCGGCGTGGTCATGCAGGTGGTCATCGCGTTAGGCGTGTTGAAAGTGGGATTTATCAATGAGGCTTTCCAGTTTTTCGGACGCGGCCTCGTGACCTTTCTTGGCTTTGCGTTGAACGGCGCCGAGTTCCTCTTCGGCGATCTTGTGAAGGACAGCTCAAAGATTCCTGGAACGAAACATGGTCTGGGATTTCTTTTTGCATTTCAGGCCCTCCCTACAGTGATCTTCTTTTCATCTGTCACGGCAGGGCTATACTACCTTGGTGTTCTTCAGAAGATCGTTTATGGCTTTGCATGGGTCATGGCCAAAACGATGCGTCTCAGCGGAGCGGAAAGTCTCTCCGCGGCAGGGAATATTTTCCTCGGTCAAACTGAAGCTCCGTTACTTGTCCGTCCTTTCATTCGTGGCATGACCACTTCAGAGTTACACTGCCTGATGACAGGAGGGATGGCTACCATCGCAGGGAGTGTGATGGGAACCTACATCGCATTTCTTGGCGGAGGTGATACAGAACAAAATATCTTATTCGCGACTTATCTTTTGACGGCTTCAATCATGAATGCACCTGGTGCGATTGTGATGGCCAAGATGATTGTCCCGGAACGCGAACCTGAAAAAATCGATACTTCGCTGAATGTTAACCGCGATACCGTCGGGGTGAACCTCGTAGACGCCCTTGCATCCGGGGCCAGCGATGGATTAAAGCTTGCACTCAATATCGCGGCGATGCTCCTGGCTTTCATCGCCATCATCTATGCATTAAACTGGATCCTGGTTGACGGTATCGGCAGCTGGACTGGCCTCAATGCATGGGTTGTGCAATCTACGAATGGAACGTTCAACGGATTCTCCCTCCAATATATCTTCGGTCAAATGTTCCGCGTGTTTGCTTTCATCATGGGCGTCGACTGGAATGAAACAATCCAAGTCGGAAGCCTTCTCGGACAAAAGATGGTTATCAACGAGTTCGTTGCCTACCTTGGCTTGACTGATATGAAGAATGCCGGGGTGCTTAGTGGTAAGTCCATCATCATATCGACTTATGCGCTATGCGGTTTTGCAAACTTCAGCAGCATTGCTATCCAGATCGGTGGGATTGGAGGAATGGCACCAGAAAGACAAGGGGATCTCTCCAAACTTGGGTTGCGCGCATTGATTGCGGCTTCTCTTGCCACTATGATGTCGGGAACGATCGCGGGAGCTCTGTTCGGTTAAAATCAACGTATAGGTTATACGACATTGTTGTTTCGGTTTTTAAAAAATGTAATTTCATCAGATATAATCTTTAGCCGGAAGGCATGACCGAAAAAGATAAAAGTCTATTGGAGCATCTTTCCCAGTTCGTTTCAGAACACAAAAAAGATTTCGTCAACAGAGTATTGGATGTTCGTACGAGGCATGTAACTGTAGTGCTGGAGGATGTCTTTCAATCGCAAAATGCCAGTGCCGTTGTCCGGACATGCGAGTGCATGGGCCTGCAGGACGTCCATATCGTAGAGCAGATCAGCAAATATGAAATTAATCCCCGGGTTCTTAAGGGTGCGAACAAATGGATGGATCTTCACCGGTATCGCGACAGAACTATAAACAATACTGAGGCGTGTTATTCGTCCCTAAGGGAAAAGGGTTACAAAATACTTGCCACCGACCCTTCCGAGAAGGGTGTTTCTATTCACGAAATTGACCCGGCGGAACAACCGGTTGCATTGGTTTTTGGTAATGAGCTACGCGGATTGTCTACTTATGGCCTTGAAAATTCTGACATGAGAGTTCGTATTCCCATGTACGGATTCACTGAGAGTCTAAACTTGTCGGTGAGTGTGGCCATTTGTCTCAATACGTTGATCTCCAAACTCCATCAGTCGGGAGAAAGCGTGTTCCTTCCGGAGACGGAAAAGGAAGCGTTGAGACTTGCCTGGTATAAGAAAATAGTCAGGGGCTCGGACATAATAGAAAAGAACTTTTTGCGTACTATTGATTAACTTGGGGCGTAATGTCTATTGGATGCGCTGGATTAAGAGGATCATTTTTTGGGGCGTAGGCGTTGGCGCGCTGTTTTTCATTCTTTGTAACGTATGGGTAGTCGGTTCGACTTCCAGCAAAGTTTATGAGACACAGCAGCAGTTACCTGAGCATCGTATGGGCCTTGTTCTCGGCACAAGCCACAGAACGGTTGCCGGAGCGCCAAATCCATATTTTGAAAAAAGAATGGAAACTGCAGCTGAGCTGTTTAACAATGGCAAAGTCGATCACTTCATTCTCAGCGGTGATAACCGCTCCCGTTATTACAATGAACCGATGGAAATGAGAAAAGCTCTGGTAAAGAAAGGGGTTCCTCCGACAGCGATCACCCTTGACTACGCCGGTCTTCGTACGCTCGATTCCATCGTGCGTTGTAAACAGATCTTCGGACAGGACAAAATAACCATCATAACCCAACCTTTTCATAGTTACCGGGCTCTATTCATCAGCGAGTACTATAATATTGATGCGGTTGCAATGGTGGCTGACGGCCCCGACTTCGAAAATTCCGTAAAAGTCAGAGTTCGCGAGTACCTGGCACGCACAAAAGCAGTCCTTGATCTATATGTCTTTAAAACAACGCCGCGACACCTTGGCCAAAAGGAAGAAATTAAGGTGTCCGCAATTCCTGAAACCCTCAGGTAGAAACTTCGGTTAAAGTATTATTGGATTTGAGATCATCATCCGTCTTCAGCTTATCAAACCCAGCCAGGCTTCTGCCCTTGGTCATGTTTCTTCTTTCGCCGATCATTCTGATAGCGCAGGAAACGGTGATCAGAGGAAAAGTTACTGATTCCAATTCCGGCGACCCCATTCCATTTGTCAACGTTGTCTTTGCCAATACTGCAATAGGGGTGACCACCGATTTCGATGGTAATTACGAATTACGAACAAGCACTCCAACGGATACGCTATTGGTATCATATGTAGGTTATAAAGTTCGGAAGAAGGCAGTAGTGATCGGTAAGTCCCAGGTGATCAATTTTCAGCTGGAGGAAGATGTCACGCGGTTACAGGAAATTGTAATCACTCCAGGCGAGAACCCGGCCTTTGAGATAGTCCGGCGTGTAGTGAAGGCGAAGAACATTCATGACAAGAGACGATTAACAGCCTACGAGTACGATACGTACACAAAAATTGAGATCGATGTTGATAATATCTCCGAAAAGCTTCGCGAGAAAAAAATCATGAAGAAGATTTCGCAGGTGTTGGACAGCATTGATCGAATCGCCGGCGAGGATGGCAAACCAATTCTTCCTCTCTTCATTTCCGAGAGTGTTTCGAAATATTACTTCAGAGATAACCCTCAGTTGAAGCATGAAAACATCCTGAAATCCAAAGTCAACGGGATAGGTATTCAGGACGGAACGCTGGTTACGCAATTGGTGGGAGCTTCATTCCAGGAATATAACTTCTATCAGAATTGGCTCAACATCCTGACAAAGGAATTCGTGTCGCCCATCGCAGATGGATGGCGTTTGTATTACGATTATGACCTCGTCGATAGTCTCTACATCGGCGACGACTATTGCTACAGACTTGATTTCTTTCCTCGAAGTCCGCAGGAGTTGGCCTTCACTGGATCAATGTGGATCACCAAAGACAAATACGCACTGCGGCAAATTGATGCTACCGTTGGCAAGCAGGCAAACCTGAATTTCATAGAAAAAATCAAAATACAACAGGAACTGGCGCCGACAGAGGAAGGCGCATGGCTCCCGGTGAAGAATCGTTTGTTAATTGACGTGAGCGAGCTTACAAATGCAAGCGCAGGCATGCTCGCAAAGTTTTATACGTCGAATAAAAATTTCGTCGTCAATAAACCCCGGCAACCTTCATTCTACGAAAATCCTATTCGTATGGAGGAAGACGCACGATTGAACGAGGAGGAAGAATACTGGGATACATTACGGCATGATCCGCTCTCCGACACAGAAAAGAATGTGTATCGTATGATAGATACGCTGCAAAGCATTCCAATTGTAAGAACCTATACGGATCTCGTAAAGATTGTGGTTAATGGGTATTATAACGCGGGAAAAATTTACATCGGCCCATATGCAAGTATGATCGCGTGGAATAACATAGAAGGTTTCCGCTTTCAACCTGGATTCAAGACGAGCATGAAGTTCAGCAATAAATGGGTTCTTCGCGGACAGTTGGGCTACGGTTTCGATGATGAAAAATTTAAGTATAACGCGTCGATAGAGCGAATACTCGATCGTGATGACTGGACTACCATAAGTATCCGCGCGCGAAGAGATATCGGCCGTTTGGGTATCGATGAAGAAGCGCTTTCCGACAACTATCTTTTTCTTGCTGCTCAACGTTGGGGCAACTTTCGGAGAGGATTTTACTTTGATGAAGGAAGGTTCAATTTTCAGCGCGAGATGTTCCGGGGATTTACCCAGCGAGTCGTTGCCAGATACATGACCTTCGAGCCGGTATTCCCTTTTGGTTACTACAATCCGGAAGAAGCCTCTTCAGCAGACAGGGTAGCGTACCAGAACTTTGCAACGTCAGAGTTAATGCTTGAAGCGCGATATGCCCGTGACGAGCTGTTTGTCCAGGACGACAATGACAGGATCAGTCTCGGAACGACGCGTTCGCCGATCATCACACTTCGGTACACTCGCGGATTCAAAGGGATTGCCGGAAGTGATTTCGATTACACCAAACTTCGGTTATCATTTGGTAAACGCATCCGCTTCGGACCACTTGGAAATGGAAATCTTAACATTACGGGAGAGTATGTTTTTGATCCCGTACCCTATCCGTTGCTCAGCCCGCACCTTGGAAACCAAACCTTCGTATACACATCAGTCACCTACAATCTTATGGACTTCGGCGAGTTTGTAAGTGATCGGTATGCTTCTCTCAATTACCAACATCATTTTGAAGGCTTGCTGCTTAACAGGATTCCGCTGTTACGAAAGCTGAAATGGAGACTGGTTGGTTCCGCCAATGTCCTTTATGGTGGCCTCAGTGATTCTAACCGCGAGCTTATTGCATTTGACCCAGAAGATGAATCGAAGTATCTGAGAGTTGATGGTCTGAAAGAAGGGTTGCCGTATGTCGAGCTTGGCTATGGCGTAGAAAACATCTTCAAATTTCTAAGGGTCGACTTTGTTCACAGGCTATCATATCTGAAGGGATACCCTGATGCACGACGCTTCGGCGTTTTTGTCAGCGCTCAATTCAGTCTTTAATCATTCCTTCTTTTTTCGGCATTCTCGTTTCTTTAACCATATTTGTGGCCTGAATTAATTTTGTAGTTTAATTCTACCCATGAACATAAAAATTTCTTTACCCGACGGAAGCGCTCGGGAGTACCCGAAAGGTGTAAAAGGTTCGGAGATCGCGGCAAGTATCAGCGAAGGATTGGCGCGTGTCGCATTAGCCATCGAAGTAAACGGAGAGATTCGCGACCTCGCCCGTCCCATTAATGAAGATTCATCCATAAAGATCCTGACCTGGAATGACAAAGGAGGCAAGTATGCCTTCTGGCATTCCTCCGCTCACTTGTTTGCAGAAGCGCTTGAAGAACTTTATCCTGGAGTTAAGTTTGGTATCGGACCTCCGATAGAAAACGGATTCTACTATGATGTAGATCTGGGAGGAAAGCCTTTTGGAGACGACGACCTTCTAAAGGTTGAAGCTAAAATGAAGGAGCTGGCTAAAAAGGAGAATCGCTACGAAAGAAGAGATGTTTCCAAGGCTGAAGCACTTGAGTATTTCACGAAGAAAGACGATCCATACAAGCTTGAGCTGATCAACGATTTGCAGGACGGAACAATCACCTTCTATCAGCAGGGAAATTTTGTTGACCTGTGTCGGGGCCCGCATATCCCTCATACCGGCTTTCTGAAAGCAGTAAAGCTGCTGAATGTTGCCGGAGCCTACTGGCGCGGTAACGAAAAGAACAAAATGCTCACTCGCGTTTACGGAATTACATTTCCGAAACAAAAGGAGCTTGAAGAATACCTCCATTTACTGGAAGAAGCAAAGAAGCGTGACCACAGGAAACTGGGTAAGGAACTTGAGCTTTTTGCGTTTTCTGAGAAAGTTGGGATGGGCCTGCCACTGTGGTTGCCAAAAGGGACCATTCTTCGTGAGCGCCTCGAGCAGTTTTTGAGACGTGCCCAGGTAAGGGCTGGCTACGATCCGGTTGTTACACCGCACATTGGAAGTAAGTCTCTTTATGTGACTTCAGGCCATTATGAGAAGTACGGAAAAGATTCCTTCCAGCCGATTCACACTCCGGATGAGAACGAGGAATTCCTACTCAAACCTATGAACTGCCCGCACCATTGCGAGATCTATAAGACAAAGCCACGATCATATCGGGATCTCCCGATACGTCTTGCTGAATTCGGCACCGTCTACAGATATGAGCAAAGCGGAGAGTTGCATGGCCTCACGAGGGTCCGCGGATTTACCCAGGATGACGCCCATATCTTCTGCCGCCCCGACCAGGTGAAGGAGGAGTTCGTAAAGGTGATCGACCTTGTTTTGCTGGTCTTTAATGCACTAGGATTCACGAATTATACGGCGCAAGTCTCATTACGGGACCCTGCGAATAAAGAGAAATACATCGGGGAGGATCACCTTTGGGATAAAGCCGAGCGCGAAATTCAGGAGGCGGCTGACGAGAAGGGTTTGAAAACGGTCGCTGTGCAGGGTGAAGCTGCGTTCTACGGTCCAAAGCTTGACTTTATGGTGAAGGATGCCCTCGGGCGTAACTGGCAACTGGGTACTATTCAGGTGGATTATCAACTTCCCCAAAGATTTGAGCTGGAATATGTGGGATCAGATAACCAGCGCCATCGCCCGGTGATGATCCACCGTGCGCCGTTTGGATCACTCGAACGGTTTGTGGCGGTACTTATTGAGCACTGCGGAGGCAATTTTCCGTTGTGGCTTTCGCCTGATCAGATTGCCGTTCTTCCGATCTCGGAACGCTTCAACGACTATGCCCAATCCATCTACGCAAAACTTAAAGAGGTGGATATCAGGGGGATACTGGACGATAGGGACGAAAAGATCGGCCGGAAAATACGGGATGCCGAGACCAAGAAGGTACCTTATATGTTAATCGTGGGTGAAAAAGAAGTTGCTGAGGGCAAGGTAGCGGTACGGAAACATGGTCAGGGTGATCAGGGAAGTGTGTACTTTGAAGAGTTTGTAGACAAGTTCAGGGTTGAATGCGCGGCACCGCAGTAACAGAGATCTCAAAATGAGCATTTTGAAAAGCGGAAATTATAGCGATATTTGCACCCTGTTTTTTTAGAACTTAAACGAAATAGCTTATCAACACTAATACGAACCGGCCCGGTTATAACAGACCCATGAGGCGGGGGCCGCAAAAAGAAGAGCCCTATCGCGTCAATGAGCGGATCACTTCGCCACGCGTCAGGGTGGTAGGAGAGAACATCAAAGTCGATGTTTATCCGATTCAGCAGGCGATCAAAATGGCTCAGGAGCAGAATCTTGACCTCGTAGAGATCTCTCCGAACGCAGATCCACCGGTTTGCAAGATTGTTGACTATTCGAAGTTCAAGTACGAACAGAAGAAAAAGCAGAAGGAGATCAAAGCGAAGACCGTCAAAGTGGTGATCAAAGAGATCCGCTTCGGTCCGAACACCGACGATCACGACTTTAACTTCAAGCTGAAGCACGCGGTCGAGTTCCTTCAGGAGGGTGCGAAAGTAAAGGCTACCGTGTTTTTTCCCGGACGTTCAATCGTCTATAAGGAACGTGGTGAAATCCTCCTGTTGAAGTTTGCTCAGCTTCTTGAAGAACATGGTAAGGTTGAACAAATGCCAAGGCTGGAAGGAAAGAGGATGAGCCTCATGGTTATGCCGAAGGCTAAGAAGTAGAACGTGAGTTTAATAATCATATAATGCCAAAGTTAAAAACAAAATCAGGGGCCAAGAAGCGGTTCAAAGTAACTGGCACTGGTAAAATAAAGCACAAGCGTGCTTTTAAAAACCATATCCTGACTAAGAAAGAGACAAAGCAGAAGAGGAGACTCGGAAACAAATCTCTTGTCAACAAGTCGGATATGAACAATGTGAAGGACATGTTAGTCCTTTAAGGTTTAATGTTTAACCCGGATGCTGGCCACCAAGTCCACAATAAAGTGGCGCCATCAGCCAAAAAAGAAAAAGTAAAATGCCTAGATCAGTCAATCACGTAGCCTCCAGGGCTAAACGCAAGCGGTTCCTTAAGCTTGCGAAAGGGTTCTTCGGAAGAAAGAAGAACGTTTGGACAGTTGCAAAAAATGCTATCGAGAAAGGTCTCGTATATGCATACCGCGACAGAAAACAGAAGAAGAGAGAATTCAGATCTATCTGGATCGCTCGTATCAATGCCGGTGCACGTATTCACGGCATGTCTTATTCCGAATTCATGGGTAAGATGAAAAAAGCAGGAGTTGATCTTAATCGTAAGGTCCTCGCTGACCTCGCGATGAACCATCCTGCAGCGTTTGAAGCAGTGGTCAACAAGATAAAGTAGTTCACAAACACACTCACGTAAGAAGGGCACGACAGTGCCCTTTTTTGTTTTCCAAAAAATCTTTTATCTTGGAGAACCTTGTTTTTTTAAACTTAGGTTGCTCATATTTTTTTCTCTAACCTAACGTATGTTTTGTGCTAACTTTTTGCGCAGGAGTTCCCGGTTTCACGTGATCGCCTCGTCGTTTTTATGTTGAAGCAACCTCTCCATAGCGAAGAATTTGACTCATCCTCAAACGGGTCCGACGATTTCAACATCGGAAGTGTGAACCCGTTTCCAGGGTTGCGTCCTTTTAGCATTGAAGAATCATACCTCTACTTTGGCCGCGAAGGCCAGATCAATGAAATATTACTGAAAATTGCCAGGAACCGCTTCGTAACCGTAATGGGGTATTCGGGCAGTGGTAAGTCTTCGCTGATGTTCTGCGGATTCGTTCCCGCCCTGCACGGGGGATTTATGGTCGAGTCAGGACCAAACTGGAATGTCGTCGTAACCCGACCCGGGAAAGGCCCTATTTCTAATCTTGCCAGTTCTATCGCAGAGCAAATGATCACCAACGGCAAAATCAAGCCTGGTGAGGCTGAGCTCTTCCAATCGATAATCGGTTCTATACTTCGAAGCGGCACCAATGGTTTGGTGGAAGCCGCCAGATACATTCAAACAGAGCATAAGGAAAACATCCTCTTCTTAATCGACCAGTTCGAGGAAATTTTCAGATACAGAGATCATCACATTGCCGGAGGCTACAACGAGGTTGGAAATGAAGCACAGCATTATGTAAAGCTTATCCTTACGGCGATCAGACAAACTGAAGTGCCCGTTTACGCCGCTCTCACCATGCGGTCTGATTTCATTGGGGAATGTTCGAACTATCCCGGTCTGACTGCCGAAATAAATCAAAGCAATTATCTGGTTCCACAGATGAACCGCGATCAGAAAAGGGCAGCCATCGAAGGCCCGATTGCGGTAGCGGGAGGACGAATCTCGAACCGTTTGGTTAAACGACTTCTGAATGACGTTGGGAACAACCAGGATCAGCTCCCTATCCTTCAGCATGCTCTCATGCGGACATGGGATTATTGGGTGACCAATCATGAGCCAGGTGAGCCTATGGATGTGCGCCACTATCAGGCAATTGGAAAAATAACGCAGGCACTATCGCTTCACGCGAATGAATTATATGATGAGCTCACAAGCCGTGAGAAGGAAATTGCCGAAGTACTTTTCAAGAACGTCACTGAAAAGAACCAGGATAACCGTGGGCTGAGAAGACCTTGCCGTCTTGGATTGATCGCCGAGCTGGGGGAGGCATCCGAAGACGAAGTAATCCGCGTGGTTGATCACTTCCGCCAACCAGGAAGATCTTTTCTGATGCCTGCGGCGCATATTCCGTTAAACAGCGACAGCATGATAGAGCTTTCTCACGAAAGCTTGATGCGTATATGGAACAGGTTGGCAGGATGGGTTGAAGACGAATTTGAATCAGCCTCCATGTATAAGCGTCTGTCGGAGGCTGCTGCCATGTATCAGATCGGGAAGACTGGTCTTTGGAGACCACCCGACTTGCAGCTTGCGCTTAACTGGCAGAAGAAACAACGACCCACCCGCGAGTGGGCGCAACGTTATGATGAAGCATTCGAACGCGCGATTGTGTTTCTTGATACAAGCCGTATTACGTACGAAGCTGAGTTAAAGAATCAGGAGATGATGCAGAAGCGGGTGCTTCAGCGCACTCGTGCTACCGCTATCATCCTGGGGATCGCCTTCCTTGTAGCGATCCTGTTCTTTGTGTTTGCATACATTCAAAAACTTGAGGCCGATAAGGACCGGATTGCGGCTATTGAAAGTGAACGTGAAGCGGAAAAGCAGCGCGAAGAAGCAACGATCCAGAGAAACCTCGCGGACCAGGCGAGGACAGAAGCAGAAAAAAGAGCGCACGAACTGGCGGCTGCGAACGAAGCTATTACCGATATGTATCAAGTAGCTCAACGTGAGATGCGTCGTGCCGAAGCAGCGTTGCAAGAAGCTACGCTTCAAAGGGAGAATGCCAAGCTTGCGGGCCAGCAGGAAATGTTGAGTAAGCTTGAAGCTGAAAACAACGCCGAGCTCGCAGAAAGAAATTTGCGCCTGGCCCAACGGTTGTATTATCTGACGAAAGCACAGGAACTTGCATCAAAGGCTGCTGTCCAGGACGATGATCACCAGCTTGCAGGTCTTCAGGCATTACAGGGATACAATTTCCACACAAAGTATGAAGGTAAGAAGTATGACCGGTACATCTATGAAGGTCTGTACTCCGCTACCGCGAAGCTTTTTGGTTCGTCGTACAACGCAATGAAAGTCGCGGGCCCACCTAGAATTCATATGCGGTCACTGGCATTATCGAACGATAACAACACCTTCTACGTCTCTGGCGCCGATGGTCGCATATACAAAGCGTCACGAGAAAAAATGACGACGGAACGGACTGGATTTGAAACGGCCTATCCCAGCAAAGTTATTGCCCTTAGTCGTGATGAAAACTTTCTTGTGAATGGAAGCGACTCAACCTCTCTTAACCTTTACAACCTTAAAAGTGGAGGGAAACCACAGATCATCAAAGGTCTTCAGGCAGCAACAAACGATATTAAATTCCTTCCCGATAATTCAGGTTTTCTCATTGCCAGTCAGGATAAGACCATCCGGTTTTTTGACATGAAGGAGAGAAAACTTTCGGTACTTACCCGCCTTCCTTATGAAATCAAATCCATTAGTATTCGTAACGATGGGAAGATGCTTGCAGCAGCATCGTGGTCAGGCCAGATTCTTTTGATTGATCTCCGGGACAGTTCTGTTTCTGAATTGGTGTCAGACCCTACGATGCGCATGCTGTCGGTGAAGTTCAGCTCATCCGGAAAATATCTGGCTTACGGAATGGAAGAAAATAATCGTAGAGGAATTGTTCGCCTTTACAATTTCGAGACAGAGGCAACACGCCAATTTACCGGTCATACTGCAGGTGTGTACGACCTGGAATTCAGCGCTGACGAAAAACTGCTTGCAAGTGCTGGCGCTGACAAGAGACTTCAGCTTTATGTCCTCGAATCTCTCGAAGACCTTCCGGTGATCATGGACAATAACAACGGTTTTATATGGGATATAGAATTTACGAAAGATTCGCACTATCTCATTGCTGCGTGTAGCGAGTCCGAGATAAGGCTGTGGCCCACTGATCCGGCGCTTCTTGCAGAAAAAATTTGTCCTAAGCTTACCCGTAACATGACTGAAGACGAGTGGTTGAAGTACGTTGGGTCGGATACGGATTATGAAAATACTTGTAATGTAGAATCGTCGAGGTGATGTCAAGAATAATTGCCTATACTGCGCTGCTGCTTTGCGTCTCCATCCAGGCGATGAGTCAGAATGCTTGTGAGGTGACTCTGACAAGGGCGCAGGAGGAATTTGATGCCGGGAGATTCCATGGTGTACCGGCCATGTTGGAGGAATGTATCCGCCAGGGGCAGAAGCGGGAGTGGGAGCAACGTGCATATCTTCTCCTCGCGGAAACTTATCTTCTGCTGGAAGACGCATCAAAAGCCGATGAGAGCTTTTTGAAAGTGTTGCAGGCAAACCCTGAGTATGAGACAGATGAAACACGTGATCCTATTGACCTGGTGTATCTCAGTAAAAAGTTTACTGCTACTCCGATTTTTTCACTCAGTGCAAAGGTGGGCTTGAATACTTCGTTTGTGCGGGTTATTCATGACGTTCGCATTTCTTCCAATGAAACACAAAGCTACTCTCTCAACACGGGATGGCAGGCCGGCCTGGGTGTTGAATATCATTATCGTCCTGATATTTCAGTATCAGGCGAAGCCGTATACAGATTGACAGCTTTCACCCATCATACAAAAGACATCTTAAACGAAGGGCATTACAGTGTCGATTTCACGGATCGCCAGACCTGGTTAAGCATTCCAATTTCTATCAGGTATTCTCATGGTGAGGGAATTCTTCGCCCGTTCGCGCTTTTAGGATACAGTACGGATCTTCTTGTTGGTGATCGCGCTGACTTTATTATCGATGGAGATAACGAAAGTGGTGTCTTCAAGTACAAATACAAGAAGACAAAGCTTAACTCATCCGTTGTAGCTGCGTTGGGTGTAAAATACAAATGGGGGCTTCGATACCTTTTTGCTGAAGTGAGATATTCCATTGGATTATCAAATCTTGCTGATCCAGCGGTGAGGTTTGATAAATATGAGGGGGTGTCCCAAAGGGGATTGTATGTGGATGACGATTTTCGAATGGATAATCTTTCAATTTCAGTCGGATACGTTCATCCGTTCTACAAGGCGAGAAAATTGAAGAAAGCGAATACAAAATCAGTACTCAGAAAAACGAAACGTTGATGTCAAGGCTGATTAACATATGTATTGTCCTGCTTGGCATAGGTTTCTGGGGTTGTGATACTGCCGGAAACGTAGACCCGTCGTTCCGTCACCGGTTTATGAAGTATTACGGTAGCGCCGGAGACCAGTATGCTGCAGACTTAATTGTCAATGACGATGGTTCCATGTTTATTCTGGGAAACACTATTTCGCTTTCCGGAGAGCGAAGTGCGTTCATCATAAAAGTGGATCGGGAAGGAAATATTCTGAATGAACGTAAGGTCGGAGCAGCCAATCAGGTTGCCGTAGATATGGAACCCGTGAAGAATGCGCCTGGACATCTCGTGGTTGCTTTGAACTTCGAAGAAGGAAGTACATCGAGGATTCGTTTGGTGGAGGTGGACAATAACCTGGAGGTAATAAAGTCGGAAGTAATCCCGCTGCATCTTAACGGTGGGACTCGTCAGGTGGCGAAAAGCGTGACATCTTTGAATTCCGGCGATTTTGTAATCGCGGGTTATGCGGATAGAACATTGGTCACGGAAACTGTGCCAGTGGTTGACATCGACGATCGTTCTGATATCCTGGCTTTCAGACTGAACAGTGCACTCATCCTGTCGGACACAGTAGTCACGAAAGGCGGAGAGCGTGACGGATGCGGTGTGAAAATCTTTGAAATGAGCGGGACCAACGAAGGTAAACTTGTTCTTTTCTCTTACACTGACAGACCTCACCTGAGCGATCGCTTCGGCTATAATTTTTCATTCGACATAATAAGTAACGGTACGCCTATAGGAAAGTTAGTTGGCGCTGACGCGGATGAAGAGGTACTCAACGCAGTTATCGAAGTTCCTTTCCTGAATGGAGGAGGATACCTGATGGCTGGAACGGCGCGAAGTTCATCCACCGGCCCTGGCGATATCTATCTTGTTCGTTATGATGAGGAGTTTCAGCAAAGATCGATTGATTCCAGGTTGTCACTGGGACGCAACATGGAATGCGTCTCTGTGAGTAATGCGGCTTCCGGATTCTATGTCGTGGCAAATGAACAGCCCGAAGGTATTCCGCGCGACATTACTTTGTCTAAAGTTAATTCTGCTGGAGAGCACGAGTGGAGTACAAGTTTTGGAACAAGGGAAGGAGACGATACTGCTGTGTCAGTAGCGACTTTGCCCGATGGACGAGTAGTAGTGTTGGGTACAATGCAGTTGCCAAC
>JAEYXN010000245.1 GCA_023431285.1 Bacteroidota bacterium | reverse complement strand
TTACCTGAAAAGTGAAACTCAGGTCCTGGAGTCAGACTCCGAAGAAGTTCTGCTTGACAACTTCAGAAGGACAGTCGACGCTGCCTTGAGTCAGTTAAAAAAGACTGATCCGGCTACTCTCACGGACGCGCGTGGCATTGGTCGAAAACAAATTCCGACTACCGTCATCGGACTTCTCTTTCATGCTGCGGAACACTCACAGCGTCATGTCGGACAATTGCTTGTCACGGCCCGCGCCATTAAGGGTCTTCAACAAGATACTGTATAATGACATCTTTGGATCATAAAACTCTCTTCAATGCTATAATTCGAAGGGGAAACTATCTGATTACAATGCACCGGCTTTTTATCCTTCTCCTGTGTTTATTGCCGACGTTCCTTAAAGGTCAAAGCAAGCTTTCCTTCGAGGAACCTGTGAAGCAGCGTGTGTTCGTGTTAACGGACATTACGAATGAACCAGATGATCAGGAGTCATTGGTAAGGTTTCTTGTTTACTCGAACGAATATGATGTGGAAGGAATCGTAGCGACGACTTCCACGCATCTGAGGAACACTGTACGAAAAGATAAGATTGAACAACTTGTGGATGCATATGAAAAGGTTCGTCCTAATCTTGAAAAACATTCCAGTGGATTTCCCTCTGCAGCCTATCTTCGATCAGTCACAGCCGAACATTTACCTCTTTACAGCATGGAGGGCGTTGGAGAAGGGAAAAATTCTGCTGGTTCGGATCTTCTCATCAAGGCGGCATACAGGAAGGATGACCGCCCACTATGGGTATCCGTGTGGGGTGGAGCCAATTGCCTGGCGCAGGCGCTTTGGCAGGTGCGTGCAACGCGTAGTGAAAGCGATGTCAAGGCTTTCGTCTCGAAGCTGAGAGTGTATTCGATATCTGATCAGGATTTTGCAGGGCGTTGGATCAGAGAAACATTTCCAGGAATATTTTACATAGTGGACCCCAGCGCGGGTGACTCATGGTATGAATACTATAAAGCTACCTGGACCGGGATCTCAGGTGACAAATGGTACAAGAACGGACCATTGTACAAATATGAGCTTGTGGATAATCCCTGGCTTACGGAAAATATTCGCGAGAATCATGGACCTCTTGGTGAATACTATCTTCCTTTCGCTTATATCATGGAAGGCGATACTCCTGCTTTCCTGGGGTTGATCAATAATGGACTCGGTTGGTATGTGAGCCCTGCGTACGGCGGATGGGGCGGACGTTATGAATTGTTTCAGTCATATGCAGAACCATTGAAGATCTGGACAAGCACTGTGCGTACTCAGGATGAAGTCAAGTTACCCGGCGGGAATGTATTTGCATCCAATCAGGCTACCATCTGGAGATGGAGGGATGCCTATCAAAACGATTTTGCTGCGAGAATGGATTGGAACATCTCTGGTGATTTTAAGAGAGCCAATCACAACCCTGTGATCACACTCAACGGCAACAAGGGAAAGGCAATTGCCCACGGACGATTCAAAGCAGGAGAGAAGATTCATCTTTCCGCGAAGGGAACGGTGGACCCTGATGACGACCAATTGTCATACCTTTGGTTTGTTTACAAAGAGGTTGGAGAACTCAAGCCTGAATTTGTATTCGATCCTGTTTCAGGTCCCGACATGAAGTTCACAATGCCTTCGCTTGACAAGGGAAAAGAGATGCACATTATCCTCGAGGTGAAGGACTCCGGCGAACCATCACTATGTGCGTACCGGCGCATCGTGCTCACCACCGAATAACGGTTGCAATCTACCATCCGTTTTAACCACCTGTCACCCCGTGCGCCGAGGGCACATGATTTTTATAATCAAGCAATCATGCAATCAATTTCCAATGAGGGTCAGACGGGTTATGTTCGTGTTAAGGGGGCAAGCGAGCATAACTTGAAGAATGTGTCTGTTGACATACCCCGTGACGCCCTTGTGGTTTTTACAGGAGTATCCGGTTCAGGGAAGTCGTCACTTGCATTCGGAACGTTGTACGCGGAAGCACAGCGACGTTACCTGGAGTCGGTGTCACCCTATGCAAGAAGACTATTTCACCAGATGTCTGTGCCCAAAGTGGAGCAGATCACCGGGCTTCCACCAGCCATTGCGTTGCAACAGCAGCGAGGTTCGCCGTCGACACGATCATCCGTAGGAAGCGTTACGACATTATCGAATCTGTTACGCATGCTGTATTCACGCGCTGGTGACTATCCGAAGAATCAACCAATTCTTTACGCTGAGTCTTTCTCCACCAACACACCTGAAGGTGCATGCCCTCACTGCCATGGGCTGGGAAGAGTTTATGAGGTGACGGAGAAAACTATGGTACCTGATGACACGCTTTCGATCAGGGAGAAGGCAATTGCAGCGTGGCCTTCCGCATGGCAGGGGCAGAATCTCCGTGATATACTGACAACGCTCGGCTACGATATTGATAAACCCTGGAAAGATATCCCTAAGAAGGATCGTGACTGGATCCTTTTTACAGATGAGCAGCCTGTCGTTCCTGTGTATGCGGGCTTTAATCTCCAAGAGGTTAAACAGGCTCTGAAAAGAAAGATGGAGCCGAGTTACATGGGCACTTTTACCGGTGTTCGGAAATACGTAATGACCACCTTCGCGACCACGCAGAGTCAGTTGATGAAGAAGCGCGTCAGCCAGTTTATGTTGAGCACCGAGTGCCCCGAGTGCAGAGGGAAACGTCTTCGGAAGGAATCGCTGCGTGTGAAGTTTGCAGGACTTGATATCGCTGAGATCTCAAGGTTACCCATGAAGCAACTTGCAGAGGTTCTTCGACCATTTGCAAAAGTCAGCGTGGACGTCAATGAAGGAGACCATCCGGAAAAGGTAATCGTTTCTCAACGTATTGCTGAAGACTTGTCATCGAGACTGAAAGTCCTGCTAGATCTTGGTCTCGGTTATCTCACAATGGAACGCACCACGCCTACGCTTTCACCTGGGGAATTACAACGACTACGCCTCGCGACGCAGGTGCATTCAAATCTGTTTGGTGTGGTCTACGTGCTGGATGAGCCCAGTGCCGGTCTTCATCCTGCAGATACAGAGGCATTGCTTCGCGCACTGGATGGACTGAAGGCCTCAGGGAATTCTCTTTTTGTAGTGGAGCACGAATTGGACGTGATCCGTCATGCAGATTGGATTGTTGATGTTGGTCCGAAAGCAGGGCAGGAAGGAGGAGAAGTTCTTTATAGTGGTCCTCCGGCTGGTCTTGCGAAAGTAAAAGACTCGCAGACGCGGGTGTTCGTCTTTCAGGATCATGAGGGCTACTCAGGTGACGTGAGAAAAGCTACGGCGTGGCTATCGCTTGAGGGAGTTACCCGTAATAACCTGACGAGTCTCGATGTGAGTTTTCCCCTGGGGGTTTTTATCAGTGTCACTGGTGTTTCCGGCTCGGGGAAATCAACATTGGTGAGCCAGGCACTTGTTGAGCTGGTGGCAGCACGTCTTGGTCAGCAGGTTTCTCTAATTGAAGACGGTGACGAGAATACACTTGAAGAAAATGTTGTTCGAACGCTTGGAGGAGAAATCACAAGCGGTATGGAAGAGATCCGGCGATTGGTGGTTGTCGATCAAAAGCCAATAGGGAGAACACCGCGATCAAACCTGGCTACGTATACCGGATTGTTCGACCATGTTCGAAAACTGTTTGCTACTACTAAGATGGCGCGGGAGCGTAGGTATGATGCAGGGCGCTTTTCCTTCAATGTCGCGAAGGGTCGATGTGACAATTGTGATGGGGAAGGTTTTGTGATGGTTGAATTACTCTTTCTTCCAAGCGTGTATGCACCATGCCCTGTATGTCACGGAGCGAGGTATAATGCAAAGACGCTTGAAGTGAAGTACAATGGAAAGAACATTGCTGAAGTGTTGTCGATGACGGTGGACGAAGCGTGGTCGTTCTTTGATGAGCAGGAGAATATACACAGGGCATTGGATGTCGTCAGACAGGTAGGGTTAGGTTATTTGCGTCTGGGACAATCAGCAACGGAACTCTCTGGCGGAGAAGCGCAGCGGATCAAACTTGCAACGGAGCTTCAGCGTGCTCAACGGGGAGATACATTATACATTCTGGATGAACCCACCACCGGTCTTCATCCCGGAGATGTCAGAAAACTTATGAAGCAATTGAATGGCCTGGTGGATGCCGGGAATACAGTTATTGTCGTTGAGCATGATATGCATGTGGTGGCTTCCAGCGATTGGGTAATTGATGTTGGTCCTGGCGCCGGCGATGAAGGAGGGAAGGTTGTATTTTCAGGCACACCTGCTGATCTGGCGAAGTCGGGGAAAGGAAAGACGGCGGCGTATCTTGGGAAGGAGATGGGGATGTGAATTTTCTGCGGGTCTGTGGGTCTCCTAGTCTGCTGGTCTCCTAGTCTGCTGGTGCTGCCGGGCTGCCAGGCTGCCGGTCATGAAATTCTAAATGATGAGGGTCTTCTGCTCTTCGAAGAAATGTATGAACTGATTTGTCTTCTAACCGTTGCCTTCCATTTGCTTTATGGTGTCCAACCTTAGTCTGTGATGCTCATAGTTTCGGTGGCTACGCCAAGGATTTTGTACGTGTCGAAGAATTTCATTCATGCAATCGCGGTGGATTCGGACAGCCAGTCGGCCGGGCTGCCAGCCTGCCGGTCATGAAATTCTAAATGATGAGGGTATTCTGCTCTTCGAAGAAATGTATGAACTGAGTTATCTTCTATTTGTTGCCTTCCATTTTGATGGGGATGTGAATTATGTCTGCGGGTCTGCGGGTCTCCTGGTCTGCTGGTGCTGCCGGGCTGCCAGTCTGCCGGTCATGAATCTCTAAATGATGAGGGTCTTCTGCTCTTCGAAGAAATGTATGAAGTGATTTATCTTCTATTTGTTGCCTTCCATTTGCTTTATGGTTGTCCAGCCTTCGTCTGTGATGCTCATAGTTTCGGTGGCTACGCCAAGGATTTTGTACGTGTCGAAGAATTTCATTCAT
>JAEYXN010000183.1 GCA_023431285.1 Bacteroidota bacterium | reverse complement strand
CTCCTTCCACTGACTTTAGCTCGCGAAGGAGAGAATAAGCCAACTCGGGTTCCATGTCTTGCATATGCAGGTCTTTCTCCTGATAAGCAACGTATCCTCCATTCTCAGCGATGAAATACATATCGTCCTTGATGGTGGTGAAAACATTTCTGATGTTGTGATATTGCCTTCCACTCGCGGCCGCGAAAATGATTCCTTTCTTACGAAGCTTGTAGAAGATATCGTAGAACGCGGGATCGAGTTCGTGTTTCGAGTTTAATAAAGTGCCGTCCATATCGGTCACCACGAGTCGTATTCCTGATAAATTCATTCTTGTCATTCAAAAGTTACGTGAGAGGTTCATGCATAACCGGTTGCGAAACTAATAAAGGTTTCTCAATTAATGGGCCTCGCCACTTATTCTCTGAATTACATCGTATGCGAACCATTATCGCTCAGGAAAATTTCATTATAAATGGAAATTCATACATGCATAACATGTGAGGAGGTACTGAGCGGCATTTCTGGTTACTTTTGAAAAATTTTGGTATTCAGTTTAAAAACGAAAATTATGAAACGCGTCGTCTTGTTTTTGTCGTTAATAGCTTCTGGTTTTACGGCATCTTCACAGGTGCAGGTGCATATCGGAGCAACAACCGCGGGAAATGCAACATTTGTCTTGGATAAAGGCCTGGCAAAAGACCCGCGTTATAATTCAACGTATACTTACAATTTCGCGCCGATAGGATTTAGCTTCGGAGTTGATTTTGGTAAAAAGTTCGGACTAAGCCTGGAGGGGATCAAATCAAAGCAGGGACAGATTTATGAGATAATCGATATTGCAGAGCAAGTGCGTGGTGAAAGGAAGATAGACTTGAGTTACATTCATCTTCCAATGTTGATGAAATTTATGAGCGGCGGATCTTCTGCGACGCGCGCGAATTTCAACATCGGTCCACAGCTAAGTCTCCTCAGCGAGGCGCGTGAGTCCGTGCAAGCGGAGGCAGGTACTTACAAGATTCCGGAGGGCATGGATTTTCCTTCTGTACAACAGGAGTTTCCGACAGCAGTAAACACGGGCGATGGCTCTTACGAGATACCGGCTGCAACTCCATCTAAAGATGTGTTATCAAAAAAAGCAAATGACTTTAAGAACACTGAGTTTGCAATAGCCGCAGCATTCGGACTGGACATTGATTTATCAAAACATCTTTTTCTTACTACGCAGATTCGTGCGAACTATAGTCTGACCGACATACGCAACGGAGATGTCATCGATCGCATCAAGAACGGCGACGGGGGCAGTGTATTCGGGCAGCGTGCAAACCTTCTTGTGGGTGTTCAACTTGGTCTGCATTATATGTTTGGTAAGACACGCTCGTTTAAGTTCAGGCAATAATCGTTGAAGCGAAGGCTCGTTTCCGTTTTAATGATTTAAATTAGTAACAGGAAAAGGCCGGGGTGGCAATTGGCTCGCTGGCCGATGTGGGAGTGTAATAAGTAATGATGAAACCTTTTTTGATGCAAGCCACGGACGAGACCGCAAGTATCGTCCTCGATAAAGAAAATCAAACATTTGAGATTACGGGAAGATCTCTTCCTGAAGATTCCGCTGAGTTTTTTGAACCCATTCTGGATTGGGTTAAAGAGTATAAAAAAGATCCCGCTCCATCTACCAATTTTGTTTTTAAGCTCGATTACTTCAATACGGCGTCGTCCAAGTTTATCCAGGACATCCTCGCCCAACTCGAAGGCGTTGGTGGTGTAAAGGTGTCATGGTATTATCTTGAAGATGATGAAAGCATGGAAGAAGCCGGGAATGAATTTGCTGAACTGGTGAAGGTTCCTTTCGAGTTTCACGTCATCCCTGTCTAGACAAGAAAGCCTTTTTTTTACTACGATTTTTTATTCCAGACGATCGCGCTTGTTGGACTTCTCACGTGCGTCACGTCTCCGGTCGAGCCGGTCTAATAGCATCTGACGGAAATCTTCTTCTGCTTTGCGTAACTGCAGGATCTGTTGTGCAGTGATCACGTTGGATAATTTCTCCGAATATTGCTTGTCCAGTGCAAACTGACGTTCCTTCAATTCCATGCCTTGTTTAAGAAGTAGTTTACTTTCCTCTTCAGTCAATTTCTCTTTTGTAATGTGTCTTCTTGTTTCCAGGTATTCGCGCCGAAGCTCCCGTCTCTTCATAGTATATTCACGATAGACCGGCCAGAATTTTTCTGCTTGTTCAGGAGTAAGTTCCAGTCGTTCAGTGATGAGTGCGATTCTTGCACTTTCTACTCTCCGGAGTGCCTGCTCTTCCTGTGCGAAAAGCGTAAGAGTACTCACTAATAGAATGGCGGTGATAAAAGTCTTCATAACAGTTGCATATTATCGTCCTTCGTGACTCCGTATTGTTCGTAAAGAAAATCTTCATCCTGTTCGATTATGTCGTCGGTTGTGTCTGGGATTGAATCATCCATGACTCCATCCCAGAGACCGGGTTCGGAAAGATCAAGCAGGTCGTCCACCTCAACATCGCTCAGACGGAGGAATGTAAGCGCTTCTTCATCTGAGATCGAAGCGATCAGTTCAGCAGCAGAGGGTGATGACAGGTCGGTAAGCTTTGATGGCAGAAAGACAATGAGAAGTGCTATCGAGGCGGCTACGGCAAGGGCAACGTATTTCGTTGTGTTGACGCTCATCCCGAGTATCCGTGTTTCGGGTTTCTGGCTCTCAATTCTTTTTTCGATACGTCCCTGGAGCGACTCGAAATAGTTCTCCGGCGCTTTAAAAATATCTTTCTTCGTGATATCGTCCAGGTTATGATATTTCTTATCCTTACTCATGCTCTGGTTGGATGCCGTTGTTCACCCATGGTTTAATTTTCCTTTAGGAATTCCTCGATTTTTCTGGTCGCGTGATGGAAGCTGGCCTTCAGACTTCCGACCGTGCTGTCCGTTATCTCTGCGATCTCCTCATACGTAAGTTCTTCAAAATATTTCAGGTTAAAAACCAGTCTCTGTTTATCCGGAAGCCGTAGTATAGCCTTTTGAAGTTTCAGCTGGATCTCATCTGCGTCAACGTCAAGATCTGAAACAAGAGCGTTTTCAAGTTCTTCAGAGATGTTCGTCTTGAACCAGGATTGGCGTTTCCGCTTGCGAAGGTATTGCAAACTTTCATTCGTGGCGATCCGATAGATCCATGTAAAAAGACCTGAGTCACCTTTGAAGTTTTCAATGTTGTTCCAAACCTTGACAAACACTTCCTGCACAATATCGTCGGCATCGTCGTGGTCGATCACCATTTTTCTAACGATGCTATAAACCCGTTGCTGAAACTCCTTCACCAAAAGAGGGAATGCTTCCCGCCGCGTTGACTCGGCCCTTAGTTTCAAAAGAAGTTCCTCCGGTTCGCGCATTAACAAAAGGTATTCAAACAAATAGTAAAATTCAAAACTCCTTATCTGTCAGACATGAATCATCCGGCGCTCAGGAATTGCTGATGTTTTATACGCGGTTACGATTAAAGGTTTTGCTTCAGTTTATAAATGGTGGTCCGTTCTGAAGTTAGATGACCAATCGAGCGAAAGGTTTAATTCACCACAAAAGTTTATTCAGAAATTCATGGAAATGCTGAATCCGCGCATGAAAAAGCGGATTTTATAGTTTTGCTTGCAGAGTCAAATAGAATGTTCTTCCATCAGACGGGATGATTCCGGGGCCGGGATACCCAGTTGCTCTGCGGGTAAAGTACATGTTGTCAGTGAGATTGTTAACGCTTCCTTCAACGCGGAATTTGCGCCAGTCATACGCGATGCTGAAGTCCATAATATAGTACGATGGAATAATCCCGATTACCGCTCCCGGATCCACCCCTGACGCATTCGTTGCATCGCTGAATTGTTTGCCGAGGTATGTGTATTGAAAAGACGCTTTCAAATCTTTGTACCCGAACCTGATTCCTGTTTTCAGATTGATTGCTGGTACAAACTCGACTTCCTTTCCTGCAACATTACGAACATCGCTTTCCAGATATCCTGATTTGATGAAAGCCACGTTGGAGAATGCGACCGCATGCCAACGGGTTTCGCCAGGGCGCGCGAGCTGGAGGGCATCAAGTTCAATATAAGTTTCCAGTCCCGTAATGACAGCGCGTCCTACATTGGTGCGATAGCGGTATACGTTTATTTCATCGCCGGAGTCTACTTCACCGATACGGTTATCATAATTCAGCAGGAATGCGCTAATGTCAAAGTTTAGCGAAGAAGTTTGCTCGCTGCGAATTCCGAGGTCCATTGAGAATCCGTTTTCGTCACGGAGGGCTGGATCAATCCTCGCAGATTGATTGAGGATCTGCATATCATTGAAAGTGATGGAGCGATAATTTCTGGAGATGTTGAAATAAAGATCCAGTTGAGAGTCGGTTTTATAGCTCGCGCCAATTCCGGCAAGGAAGATGATCCTCTCGTTATTCCGCGATTGATCTGAACGCACAATTTCTATGATGTTTCCTGCGAGATCACGTGATACATTGTTGAAGTATCCATCGGAATTAGTATCGATAAATTCAAGACGGATACCCGGAGTTAGTGAAAGGTGATCTGTAATGTAGAATATGTTTTCGGCGAACAAAGATGCGTTCTTATTCGGAAAGCGGTAATCGCTTAAGATGCCTTCTGGTTCATCGATGAAACGAAAGTTTGCATTTTTTCCTTTTGTTCCAAACCCCTGCATGCTGTGACCCATGCCATCGTAGTAACGCGCGCCGGCCAGAAGTACTGACTGATATTTCGCCACTGAATATTTTTTAAGAAACCGGACTTCGGCTCCCCAGTTATTGAAGTTTCCGCGGATGAGGTCGCGATATTCATAATGCTGAGGATCTTCCTGCGTTGCGGGGCGATGCGGACGAAATCCAACGGAATATCTACTCGCCGAAAGACCAAAAACCCGAAGGTTAACTTCCGATGATGGGCTCAGCTTATGGTCGAAGTGCAATGCAAAGAGGTTCCAGTTAACCTTAAACCAATTTCTTTCCCTGTTAGTCTGTCGCGGGTCCTGGCGAAACATCAGATCAGTTAGTCCGCCGGGTTGCTGCGCAAGATAGTCCTGGAAAGTATAGTCGAATGCAATCCGGGTGCGTTGCGAAAATCGATAATGAACACTAGCATAAGCAGTGTAGCTATTGAAGGTTGAATTGGCCCGCCATCCGTCGCCACGCTTATATTGGAAGAACGTGTAGTACCCAAGTTTTTTGAGTGTTCCGCTGGCGCTGGCGAATGCATTATAAAATCCGTATGAGCCGATGGTTTGTCGCGTCACAAGTTCGACCTTTCGGTCGGGCACAGGTTTCTTCATTTCGAAGTTGATTAATCCACCGAATTGTGTTCCGTACTGAAGGGATGCGGCGCCTCTTACAATCTGAATTTTCCCAATCGCTTCAACGGGTGGGGTATAGTAACTTTCCGGATATCCCAGGGCGTCTGCGCTGATATCATATCCACCTTGTCTTGTGTTAAAATTTGCTGTGCGATTTGGATCAAGACCGCGGCCGCCGATGCTAAGCTGCAATCCACCGCCATCATTTTCCCAGATATTGAGCCCTGCTACGCGCGAGTACACCTGTCTTGCATTGTTTGTAGAAACATTCGCAATAAGTTTTTCGGGAATGATCACTTCGGATTTTTTTCCCTCATAGATGCCCATATTTTCAACAGCGCGAAGGCGCGTCAATCCCAGATTTTCATTTCGATCTGTGATCATGACTTCACCGAGTATCTGTCGTCGTGGGTTCACATAGATCACGACTTTGGAACTGGAGTTCGTTAAGGTTGTCTCGGATTTTGTGTATTCGAAGTCCGTGCTGGTGCAATGGAGTGTATAGTCACCGGGTGGCAGATCATTGAACTCAAAGTTCCCGTGCTGATCTATAAAGGCCGCGATCCTTCCTTCATTGAGGTGAATGATACATTCGCCGCGCACCAGCGTGCTATCCTCCGCGGAGCGCACAGTTCCGGTTAACCGCAGCTGTGCGACGGCGTTTGTGGTCACAAGCAGAAGAATCATTATCCTAAAAACCACTGATCTCATTCTTGAATGGTAAAATCCATGATTTATGATCAAAAGATTCTTTTTGTTTGGCAAGGTCGACTTCGGGATCAATATAGGCCTGGCTCAAACGACCATTGAGTGTCACGTATGAATCGACATAAACTTCAGGTTCAACAAGACCAGCCTTTGAATAATGATCTCTCAAGATGTGCGCATACTGAAGAATCATGTCCGGTTGGGTCGACATCATCTTTTCCTGTAATGGTGTAAGGAATTCGGCGTTGTTCACCATTACTATTTTTCCTGATTTGTCTTTCACTTTGAATTGGGCGTAGCCGGCTTTCTCCATCAGCATAACCCGCCATGAGAATCGATATCCTTCTTCTGTCCAGAAGAGTTCTCCTGGATAAAGCAGGTATCTCATCGGCGTTAGCGTGTTAAAGCTGAAGAACAGGATCAGAAATATTGCTGTTACTCTTTGTTGAATCTTTCCTAGCTGGTATGAGGACTTTAAGTTGAAATCCGCTGAAGGAATCCGTAGTGCTTGCGAGATCCGTACAATGATTTTCTCATGAACTTCCGGTGGGAAAAATATCGTTGCGGTAGCAATCATGATGAAGGGGAACATTCCAATCGGAAAAAGTATGCTGGTGAGAATGTGAAAGATAACTACGGTCGCGTACGCGAAAGGCTGTGTTCGCCTATTTAAAAGGAAAAATGCTATGGTAAGATCATAAAGGCAACCGAACCAGCTGAAGGCATAGGCGACCCATTCATAATTTAACAGACTTCCAATCAGAGGAGTTTCGTTTTTTGCCGGGAGCCAGATTCTTAGAGGCATTGCATCAAGAAGCCAGTCACTGTTAAGCTTCGCGAGGCCGGCGAATACATAGAGGAGTGCCACTAATAATTTTACTGAATCAATACACCATGCGGGAATTCGTGAATGACGAAGATGTTTCCTGCGGCGGGAGTCCATGGAGAATACAGTATTCGCAGGAAGAAAAATCATCAGCATACAGACCATGCTGATGAAATAGTAGTGATTAAGATATGTGCTTTTGTCCATCAGCTCGATATAGGTGAAGCTGAGAAAGAGCCCGATGATTGCCACGCGGTAAAACAACCCGATGGCTACCAGGAGGGCGCATACTCCGCAGGAAAGAAATATTCCGTAGGTATAGTCGCCAAGAGGGCGGACAAATTCAAATCCGTAGAAAGGGAAAAAGTAGGTTGGATTGATATACAATTCTGAGATCCATCCCTTCATCCAGAAGCGTACAATTCCTGCGAAAAGCAACAACCCCAGGGCCACCCTGAAAATGGCGAGTGGCGCCGCTGAAGTTGTCTTATGCAGGTAAGCGTTCATTACTTCCTAATCACCATCATTATCAGTATAAGTAATCGTGATGCTCATGGCTGAAGTCATGTCAAGTTTTAAGAGCCGCACCATCTTCTGCATTTCCGCGTAAGCGTCGGTCATAGCATCGTTGTTGTCGGCGATCTGCTCTACAAAATTTTCGGACAGGCCATTGAGTTCCGTCTGAATTTTTGCGAATTGATTATTGATAGTTGACGATAACATCTCGCCGGATGCGGCATCTTTCGCGCCGAGAGCGTCGAGGTAAGATTTAAATGACGGGCCTGTTTCGTTGCTGTTGGCGTGTTTGCCATTGAAAAAATCCTGCGCGGCACGATTTGCCGTCACCGCGAGAACTTTGGAAATATCCTTTTTGTAGTAGGCTTCTACCTTATCGGGTTGAACAATTCCAGAAGAGAAGACTCCGGCAGGTATGCCTACTTTCCCTGTCCTTATG
>JAEYXN010000118.1 GCA_023431285.1 Bacteroidota bacterium | reverse complement strand
ACGTATGCCTTGTCAATCGTGTCAGCATTTCTGATGCTGTTGTCTGTATTATTTCCATTCGTGGTGATCCAGACACTGTATAACAACTCATCAATCATTCTTGCAATCAGTGAATCCCTTCATTTCGACGGACTCCGCATCGCTGCCACTATTGCCATTGTCGTTGCAGGGATCTGTTCGTTTCTTTTCGCTCATTCATTCATAAGGATACTCATCGGCGACGACGACAAGATCAGGATAGCCGTCTCGCTCGTTATAGCGACGGTGTTATTCGTTATCCTGAACACGATTAATGAGCAATTGTATGAGTCGTCGCTAATTGCGGGAATAGGCTATTTCCTGTTGGTGTACCTTCTCAGACTTCAGAGGAGCCTCGGGCGTCTGAGCTTCTCGACTTTTACATACCTGTTCGTGACACTGTTTAGTCTTTCTCTGAACGGTTCGTATGCTTTCTTTCATTTTGGTCAGCGCGAAAAGGTTGAAAACCAATTCAGGTTTGCGAGGAATTTTCTCATTGAACGTGATTATTTCGGGGAGCATCTGTTGGGAGAACTTTCGAAGAAAATACGGACAGATCAATTTATCCAGTCGCGTGTAGCGACACCGTTTCTAAGCAAGGACGCTGTCAGACAAAAGATACGGCAACTCTTTATTCCAAGTTATTTCAACAAGTACGACGTGGAGATATCTGTATTCAACAGTTCGGGAGAGGTCGTGGAAGGAAGGGCAGGAACAACTTTCTCACGAATAATTGCTCCATATGATAACGACGCGTTTCGAACCGAGTACCGTGATATCTATTTTATAAACAGCCCCGATTCCGATGTAACTCAGAAATACCTTGTGGCTGTGCCGATTGAGAAAAGGAAAGCTGTGGTTGGATATGTCGTGATTGAGTTCTCTCTTAAGAAAGTCATTCCGGAGAATGTTTATCCCGAATTATTGGTTGATAACAGGTTTCTTCAGTTCTATCGTTCGAGTGATCTCAGCTATGCTGTGTACTTCAACAATGAGTTGTCATACTCTTCAGGGACTTTTAACTACGAGGCGTTGTTTAACCGCGCCTGGTTTGGTCATCCGGAATTGCACACAGAAGGATTATCGAAGGACGGGTTCGATCACATCGCGCAAGAGGATGAGAATGGGCGAATAGCGGTGGTGTCATCGAAGACGCCGACACTAACCCTGCGCACCTCGAATTTTTCGTTTCTCCTCGTACTTGGTCTGATAACAATTCTTTTATTTATTTTGATTCAGGGTGTGATTACTCTGCGCGAAGGAGGGAAGCTTTACTTCGCCGCACGCATCCAATTATTCTTAAACCTCGCCTTCTTCCTTCCATTGATCATTGTTAGTGTAATGACTCTGCAGGTTACAAGCAAGTCTTCGAAGAATCAGATCACTGAAGAGTATCTGGACAAAACAAAACGATTTAGCGAGAAGGTTTCCGCGGAGCTTCATAAAAGCATCACAACGCGTTTCGAAGGGACGGAAAACTTTGAGACTAATCTTACTGATCTTGCTCAGTTAAGCAATGTTGAAGCGAATGTTTTTACCTCTTCGGGAATTTTGTTCGCGTCAAGTCAGCCTTTGATTTTTGAGAATGATCTTCTTTCAGAATTCGTAAACCCTGCGGCGTACCGGAAGATCAGGAATGGACAGAGCCTTTTTATTGAAACGGAATCTATCGGCGCGCTGGAACACTATACAGCATTCGCCAGTCTCAAGGCGCCATCCAGCGGTGCTCTTATCGGTATCGTCAGCGTTCCGTTCTTTCAGTCGGTGTATTCGCTGGAGAAAGTGCAAATCAATATGCTGGCCAACATTCTGAATATTTTCTCATTGATCTTCGTTGTCCTTGTTGGTCTATCGTATTTCATTACCCAGTGGTTGACGTTTCCGCTGACATTCATGACCCAGACGCTGAAACGGACTTCACTTACAAAGACGAACCAGCCATTGGTGTGGAAGACTGACGATGAGATAGGGATGATGGTGAAGGAGTACAATCAAATGTTATACAGTCTTAGTGAGAGCAAGGCTGAACTGGAGCAAACACAACGTGAGCGCGCGTGGAGAGAGATTGCACAGCAGGTTGCGCATGAGATCAAAAATCCGTTGACGCCGATGAAGTTGACGCTGCAACAACTTGAGAGAAGTGTGCAGGCTGGAACTGCAGGCCCTGAGAAAACGCAGAAGGCGATTACTTCATTGATCACGCAGGTAAATACGCTGAACGAAATTGCATCGTCCTTCAGCTCCTTTGCGAAAATGCCGGAACCTGTGATGAGACCACTGGAGCTAGTGTCATTACTTAAAAGAATTGTGGATCTCCACAGCCACAGCGGTGACTTGCGATTTGAATCAACTTCCAGACAAATGAATATTGTGGGTGATGAACAGCTTTTAGGAAGGACATTCTCCAATATTATTCTTAACGCGCTCCAGGCTGCGCGGCCAGGCGAACCGTTAGTGGTGTGGATACGCGCAGACGAAACGGATGGACATGTACTCGTTAGTTTTCAGGACAACGGTAAGGGCATCGAACCTGACGTTGCTGAACAGATTTTTGTCCCTCATTTTACAACAAAAAAGTCCGGGTCGGGGTTGGGACTGGCAATCGCACGCCAGGCCATAGAGCAAATGAAAGGACGATTATGGTTTGAAACCGTAGTCGGAAGGGGAACAATCTTTTTTATCGAACTGCCGTTGGATGAAAAGGTCGACGCTTCTCTGTAACCGATCGTGTGTGGTTAGAATTTTACACAATCAGGAACTACGATCCCGTCTCCGGTAACTCATTACTGACGTACATTTTTCCATCGGTTTGCTGAGGGTGCTCCGCGATTTTAATATCATTATAGGAAGTCACTATCTGATCGTCTGCGTAGTTTTTGGCGGCGCGTACTGCTTTAATAAGAGCTTTGTTCTCGTCGGGCGATACAACTACATATAATGGGGCTTCACCATTGTGTTCGCGCTTCCATTTTTCAACGAGAGAATTGACCTTTTCAAGCAGATGGTTTTCCATTGTTTTATCTTTTTGTGAGATAAAATAAAATTGTAATGCCGGCGTCTGATGCTGGAACTCTGAATCAAGTCAACTGAATGCTGATCTGGCATCCGTTTTTCTAGCCGTTATCAAAAGTTTGCATTATGAAATTCTCATCAATCATCGGAGGCCTTGCAGGCGCATGTGCCCTTACACTTATAAATCAGGTTGTATCTAAAGTTGACAAGGAAGCGCCCAGGCTGGATCTTCTTGGAATGAACGCCGTAGCGAAATTCTTCAAGGGTAATAGTACCCCGATGGCTGTGCAAAACCTTTTGCCGGTATCATTGGCAGGAGACCTGATGAGTAACACCTTATACTATGCAATGGCCGGCGGCGATACCAATGATAAAACCTTGTTGAAGGGCCTGGCGCTTGGCCTTGGAGCTGGTATTGGGGCGGTCGCGCTTCCAAAGCCAATGGGTCTTGACGAAACACCGACGAACCTCACCCGGAAAACACAAGCCATGACAGTAGCGTGGTACATTATCGGAGGACTCGTTGCAGCTGCTGTCATCAATACTTTGGACAACAAGGATAAGGTGTCAGCGCAGATCGATGAAGTTCAAAGAACCGCGAAGTCTGCCGTGAAGAGAGTAAGAGCTGTCGCGTAGACGCGGTTACTTTTTTTCGAGGTGAATAGCTTTGCCTTCTTTGGCAGAACGTTTCGCAGCGTCAAGAATTTCCATTACCATCATATTATTTGAAAGAGCGGAGAGGTCCCAGTCTCCGATGGTAATTTCTTTTCGCGCCGCTGCGGCGAGATATGCAAACGGATCGTGATGCGGCTTGGGAAGTTCTCCAGCCTTCTTGTATTGTTCCGGCCCATCGTAAGTAGGCCACATCTTCAGGCCGTTTCTGTCCGCGATGACGTAACCTCCTTCGGAGTACACTTCCATATCCTTTCTGTTATACGGCCAGTTCCAGGACGCCTGGATAATTCCTTGTGCTTTCGGATACACTACTATGATAGTAGCTTCATCGTCCACCTTCGGATAAACAACTGGCTTGATCTGCTGCGTTACCGCCGTCACATAGAGGGGCCGTTGTCCTTTCATCAACCACGTCATAAGGTTCGCACCGTAGCAACCGAAGTCAGTTATTGCGCCACCGCCATTTCTTACAGGATCCGTAAGCCATTCGAGAAATTCAGGATTAACTCCAATCTCTTTCGGGCCTTTATGACCGTCATGCACGACAACTTTTCTTATATCCCCAAGCTTCGATAGCTGGTCTGTAGCGTCGGCGTTGCTGGCGTACCAGGTTGTTTCGTAATTTGTGAGAAGCAATATCCCGTGCTTCTTCGCCAGCGTTTCCATTTCACGCGCATGCTCGAGACTCACAGCCAAAGGTTTCTCCACCATTACGTGGATCTTTTTTGGCGCACAAATCCGGACTACATTCAAATGCTCATCGATACTATTAAAAGCTGTGACGGCTTCCGGTTTTGTTTTCTCTACCATCTCTTCAATGGTATTGTATACAAGTGACATCGGAAGCTTATGCTGCTTCAGGAATCGTTCCGCGAGATCGCGATTGCGTTCGGCGATGCCAACAATTTCTATGTCTCCGTCATGGGCTCGTCCGAGAATCCAATGCACATGAGAATGCGTTAGACCGGCTACGCCAATGCGAAAAGGTTTTTTCGTCTGACCGTAAGATGAGAAGACAGTCATTAACAGGATCAGCGATAAGTATTTCATGACGGATGAATTTCTAAATTATCCCTTTCCGGGAACCGATGGCCTGACCTCTATCTTGCTCGGAAGTGTTCGGGGGTTCATGAGAAGAAGGTCCTTCACTAATTGTCCGATATCCTCAGGCTGGATCTTCCAGGCATCCGAAGTGTCTGGCTCGTTTCCATTGAAATGCGTTGCCACTGATCCAGGCATGATAGTACTAACTTTAATTCCGTATCCACGAAGGTCAAGCATTATCGCCTGTGTAAAGCCAACAAGGCCAAATTTACTGGCATTATACGCTGATCCTCCGGCAAAGAAATTCGTTCCGGCAAGACTCGCTATTGTGATGATATAACCCTTCGAGTTTTTTAATGCCTCGAGCGAGGCCTTCACGCTAAAAAAGACGCCGGTCAGATTTGTATCGATCGTCTCGTTCCATTGTTCTTCTGTCAATGTTTCTACATTGTCGAAGTAGCCCAGACCTGCGTTAGCCACAAGCACATCGAGCTGACCCCACTGTTTGATCACGCTTTCAACCGCAGCCTTTTGGGATGAAAGACTTCTGACATCCGCTTCTACTGCTAAGACCTCGCCTCCTGATTTTCTCAATGATGCAGCAGCTTTCTCAGCTGATTCCTTCGATCTGCTGGTGATAGCTACCCGCGCGCCCTCCTTCAAAAGGATTTCTGCTATTCCGTAACCGATGCCCTTGCTTCCTCCTGTGACAAGTATTGTTTTGTTTTTTATGTTTTGCATACTCTGTGGTTATTTGAAATTTTCAACCCCGCTTATCCTGACGGATGAGTTGGGGCATCAGCGTTTACGTGTTAAATTAATCGTTCGTGAATTAAGGACAAACAAATTATGGAACAACGGTTGACTTTCATAACCCTCGGAGTTCGTGATCTTGCAGTCATGCGTACATTCTATGTTGAGAAATTCGGATGGACACCGATGCAGGAGGAAGAGCAGATCGTATTTTTCCGGCTAAATGGCATCGTACTCGCACTCTTCCCTGATCGCGAACTGGCCAGCGACATTTCTTGTCCCAATGACGGTGAAGGTTTCAAACGTTTCTCCTTATCCATAAATTTTTCTTCGGAAGAAGATGTCGACCGGGTATTTGGGGAGCTTGTCAGCAAAGGTGTAAGGGTCACCCGGCAGCCGGAGAGGGTATTCTGGGGAGGGTACCGCGGATATGTGGCTGATCCTGAAAATAACTATTGGGAGCTGGCGTTTAACCCGTTTTTGAGCCTGGCCGAGGATGGGAGTGTAGCCGCTCCAAATTCATCTTCATAATTCGTACATTTGCTTTTTATTATCGCATGATTACCAACAGGATCGCCAGGACCACCCTGATTTTTTTGCTCCTGATCTTCAACATCGGATGTGACCAGATCAGCAAATCTATTGTTCGCAGCTCAATAATTCCTGATGAGCAAATCAGACTGTTTGATAACAGGATCATGTTAACGCGTGTGGAGAACGCCGGCGCATTTTTAAGCATCGGTAATTCGCTTTCCGATGAACTCCGATTCTTGTTGCTTGTATTGATACCAGTGATCATCCTCTCTGCCGCTGTGGTGCTGCTCTTTGTACGTAATGATTTATCACGAAGCCTTTTTGTCGGGCTTGCATTTGTTGTCGGCGGAGGCATTGGCAACATTTATGATCGTGCAATTCATGGATCGGTGACTGACTTTTTGCATTTGGATTTTTATCTGTTTAAGACCGGTGTGTTTAATCTTGCAGACGTTTCGATCATGACGGGTGTTTTCGTCGTTCTTGTCGCCTTTATGATGAAGCAAACCAGACCGGCAGGTGATCTTACCGGGGACAACGGTATCTAATCTCAAATTTCATTCGCAGATTTACGCGTCGCATCGATCATGACGCATTAGCACCTTTGATAATTTTCAACATCTCCGGATCTGAAAGCATGTACGCCACCGTGGCGATGGAAACGCCAAGCGTGAAGATCACATATGCGAGAATGTATACTACAATTCCTTTTGCAAACTGTTTCCCCTTTGACGATGATTTATACAAATTCGAGCAGCCTAGACCATAAAGAAAAAAATGCACGATGAGCTGAAGGGAGATGAGATTGAGCTGAAAGTATTTTAAGGTGAACAAGCCGATAATAGAAAGCCAAAGGAGGTGGCCGCCAACATAAAAAACCAATATTGAGTGTTCAAGCAGATTAAGGCCTTGCTTTCGGAAAAACAGCCACGCGATGCTTGCCGTAACCGGAATGAGCAAAAACGAATATATCCTGAGATGTCGCGAGATGAAATCTATGAAAATATGCTGAATGGCTTCCTTTTCTTTTGCATTCGAAACATCCAGAGGATTGTTTACAGTGCTTAAGTCATACATGCTGACATTAAGCAACTCCATCATCACGATGAAGATGGTGAGCATGAGAAAGAAATAGCCCACAGGACCCACGTAC
>JAEYXN010000102.1 GCA_023431285.1 Bacteroidota bacterium | reverse complement strand
ACGAAGAATCTTTTAAAGGATTTTTTTGAGTTCGATGGCAGAACTAAAATCCTCGAGGTTGAATCCGACATCGTGGTGAATAAGAAAACATTTGAAGAATTGAAAAGCAAAATCAAGAATAGCTATGAATCTTAAGTATCCCTGGGAACCGATAAAAGAATACAAAGAAATTCTCTTCCATAAATATTCAGGCATCGCGCGTATCAGCATTAACCGTCCTCACGTCCATAATGCTTTCACCCCTCTAACAGTGAAGGAGATGATTGATGCGATGAATTACTGTCGCGAAGACATGGATACACGAGTTGTTATTCTCACTGGTGAAGGTGGCAAAGCTTTTTGCAGTGGTGGCGACCAGAGTGTTCGTGGCCACGGCGGTTATGTCGGTAAAGATGTCGTTCCCCGGCTTAACGTTCTTGATCTTCAAAAAATGATCCGGTCAATTCCCAAGCCGGTGATCGCCGCAGTCGCGGGATGGTCTATCGGCGGAGGTCATGTGCTTCATGTCGTTTGTGATTTGACTATCGCGGCGGAGAATGCGCGTTTTGGGCAGACCGGTCCTAAAGTAGGAAGCTTCGATGGCGGATTCGGTGCATCGTACCTCGCCCGCATCGTCGGTCAGAAAAAAGCACGCGAGATCTGGTACCTCTGCGATCAATACGACGCAAAGGACGCGATTGAAATGGGCCTTGTAAACAAAGTAGTACCGCTGGAGTTGCTGGAAGAAACCTACGTCGAATGGGCGCAAAAGATCATAGCAAAAAGTCCTCTGGCAATTCGTATGCTGAAGTCTTCGTTCAACGCCGAGCTCGACGGACAGGCCGGAATTCAGGAGCTTGCAGGAAACGCTACGCTGCTTTATTATCTCAGCGATGAAGCTAAAGAAGGCAAGAATGCATTTATTGAGAAGCGTCAACCGGATTGGTCGAAGTTTCCGAAATTTCCTTAGCACCACATAGTGAATGTATGCCTCCTCCGCAAGGTGGAGAACGCGTTTTGAACGAATAAGTAAGAACCGAAATCATTTCTTTTCGAATGGATTATCCTTTTCAATCCATCAGGTTGAACGGTCGCGAGGTTACCCTGGCTGAAATCTGTTCGAAAACCGTTTTTCCTCAAGACGATTTCGAGAGAAACACATTTGATTTTATAGGCAAATGGTTTCAAGGTCAGGTGGAATTTTACCTCCGCACAAGTGGATCCACCGGCACTGCGAAAAATATTCTGATCTCCCGTGACCAAATGATCGCAAGCGCAACGGCTACGGCACACGCGTTGGATCTGCAGCGTGGAATGCGCGCCGCTGTTTGTCTGGATACACAATTTATCGCTGGCCAAATGATGCTTGTGCGATGCTTCAATACGGGAATGAGTATCGACGCAGTCTCACCAACTGCTGATCCATTAAAGAGTCTCGGATTTGAAACACCTGTCGATTTTATCGCGTTCGTCCCCCTTCAGGTTCAGACGATCCTTTCATCAACTTCAGGGAGAAGTAATCTTTCGAAAGTGAAGACCATGATAATCGGCGGAGCTCCGTTGTCACAATCTGAAGAGGATTTGCTGGGACAATTTCCAGTACGAGCGTTCATGACGTATGGAATGACCGAAACTATTTCCCATATCGCTCTGCGACGCATTAACGGTACTTCGCGAAGCAACGCATACACTACCCTGCCGGGCATTACCGTCCGGACTGATGAAAGATCATGCCTTATTGCCAATTGTCCTTACATCCGTGCTGAAGTCGTCACCAACGACCTGGTCAGGCTGGTAAATAACACTAGTTTTGAATGGATCGGAAGGGTTGACAATGTGATTAATTCAGGTGGGCTGAAGATTGCTCCGGAGGTGCTGGAGGCTCAGATAGTCCTTATTTTTTCGGAGATGAAGATGAATGGACGATTCATCATTTCGTCCATGCCTGATGCAACGCTGGGCGAAAAGGTCGTGCTTGTCCTCGAAGGATCCGACCTGAAGAAGGGTGAAAACGACAGGATAATGCACATTCTGCAAGAAAGTTTGCCGAAATACCATGCTCCGAGACTGGTCGCGTCATTAAGTGCGTTCCCTTTAACACCAACAGGGAAGATTAATCGTCGCGAAGTAAGAGCGTTGTTGAGCAAGAACCTTTAGGATCTGGTATTCACATTGCGAAACCGGCCTTAATTGAAGGATTTCGATGATTATCAGTGGATTAGTGGTGGAGATGAGTAATCCTTCATTGCCCGTGGCGGGCACCAGTTTTTTCAAATAATCAGCTGTGAATCGGCATCAAACCTTAAAATTTTGTTAGATTTGATTGTCTATTCGGTAGTTGGCTTTAAAGGTCCCGCCTCAGTTTTCCGACTTTTAAAGCAGCATTTCTTTTTTGTACTTAATGATTCCGCCAAATGAAAAAAGTTTTGGTCATAGAGGATGACATTCCATTATGCTGGCTTCTCGAAAAGATCCTTCAAAGCAAATACGAAGTGATCATCATGTCGGACGGGATGGAAGCGTGGTCGTGGCTTTCTGATGGAAACGTGCCGGACCTCATCATCTCTGATATCAAAATGCCTTCTCTGGATGGAATAGAACTACTTGAAAACATTAGTAACAGCGGCTTATTCAAGAACATACCGGTAATTATCCTTTCCGGTTACGAGGACGGCAGCAAGCGCAAACAATGCCTTGATCTGGGCGCGTTCACTTACCTTGTCAAGCCGTTTGAACCTCAGTCCTTAGTCGCTGAAGTAGACCGTGCGTTGTCCTTTCACGGACAGAAGGTATATGTGAATTAATTTATGGATGCTGCAATCAGGCTACAAGTTGATGAATCTCCGCTATCTTTGGCCGGACAATCAAAGGTTGCAGTGCCCGTATTTACCAAACATATCCTGCGAGTTGATCCTTATTCTGTAGAACCGGCGCACGACTACATCCAGGAAACAATCTATTTCACCAACGCCAACCTGAAAGAGGCCGCGGATTTTCTGTCCAAAACCCCAATACCTCAGGATGCGATCCTCGTCCACCCGAAAGAGCTAAATGGGGATGTGCACGCCCTTAAAGACATTGCTCAAAAAAAATCAGTACCTCTTGTTCTCTACACCGACAAATTTGATCACGCAGCGAAAGAGCTCGCGCTTAAGTCGGGGATGGACGAATATCATTGTGGAGCAATCACTTACGCTTTTCTGAAGCGAATCGAATTCATTAAGAAACTCAAGAACTACAAGAATCAGCGCGGGAACAAGCCGTATTCTACGAGGCAGGTCATGGAAGAAATTCCTCAGATCAAACTCTGGGCTCTCAAGCGCGCATTCGATGTGACGGTTTCACTGATCGCCCTCCTGTTTCTGTTTCCGCTGATGGCTCTTATTGCCATAATAATCAAGCTTGAATCTCCCGGGCCGATCTTCTACATTTCAAAACGTGCTGGGGCAGGCTATAAGATTTTCAATTTCTACAAATTCCGTTCGATGCATGTCGGCGCTGATGACGAGTTGAAAAAACTCTCCCATTTGAACCAATATGGCGAGAATGCCAATGATCTTGTGTTCTACAAGATTAAGGATGATCCAAGGGTAACCTCTTTCGGAAGATTCATTCGTCACACAAGCCTTGACGAGCTTCCTCAGCTAATCAACGTACTGTTGGGAGATATGTCTCTCGTCGGAAACCGTCCACTCCCGCTGTATGAGGCTGAAAAGCTTACTAAGGATCAGATCGCGTGGCGATTCCTAGCTCCCGCAGGGATTACCGGATTGTGGCAGGTCACAAAACGTGGTAAGAATAATATGTCACCAGAAGAACGCATTGCGCTCGATATGGAGTATGCCATGAAAAACTCTTTCTGGCTTGATATGAAAATATTAATTTCAACGGTGCCTGCACTCTTGCAAAAGGAGCGCGTATAATCCGTTGCATGAGTTTCTTTCGCCGGAACATTACCAGGTTAATGTTCCGCTTTTTTTTAAGGAATGAATGTAATTGAGATCCTGCTCTTCATCTACTTTGGATACATCTCCCTGTATTCGTTCGTACTCGCCGTCGCTGCCCACTTTTTCCGGTCGCCGACTTTTCATCCTGCCGATCACCACCACCACATAGGAGTCTTCATTCCATCCTATAAAGAAGATAACGTAATCGTCGACGTAGCACGGAAGGCAATTACACAGAATTATCCCCCAGATCGATATGACGTCATTGTAATTGCTGATTCGCTGAAGAAGACAACCCTCGGCATGTTAGCTCAACTGCCCATCAAAGTGATAGAAGTTTCCTTTGATAAAAGCACGAAGGTGAGATCTCTTAACAAGGCATTTGAACTTCCTGATCAATATGACTATGCCTTGATCCTCGATGCTGACAACGTCATGGAAAATGACTTCCTTCTGAAAGTGAACAGCATGCTCTCCCGTGGCTGTCTCGCAATTCAGGCGGAAAGAACATCCAAGAACTCCACTACATCGATGTCGATCCTCGATGGATTTAGTGAACGGATCAACAACTTTATCTACAGACAGGGACACGTAGCAATAGGACTCCCCTGTTCACTCATCGGTTCCGGGATGATCTTTGAATATTCTCTTGTAAAAAGTATACTTGCTCAACTGGATAGCGTCGGAGGATTCGACCGTGAACTCGAATTGGAACTGATCCGTCGAAAAGCATTTATTCATTATGCCAAAGGTGCTCTCGTTTTCGACGAGAAGGTCGAGAGTACAGAAGTTTTCGAAAAACAACGGACACGCTGGCTGTCGAGTCAGTTCATTTATCTCCGAAAATACTTTAACGAAGGCATGAAAGCGCTTTTCAGCGGCAACATGGCCATGTTCAATAGTGCAATCCTCAAGAACATACAGCTTCCCCGCCTCGTAAATATCGGATTGCTTTGCATTCTGGTCATCGCTACGTTCTTCTTCCGCGAAAAGCTTTCACTGTCGTATTATCCGTGGCTGCTGTTCCTCGTGATGAACGTAAGTGCCATTCTGCTTGCAATCCCTGCACGTTTGTATAACATCGAAATGGCGAAGTCCATTCTCCTGCTTCCAAAATTGTTTATGAAGATGATCAGGGTTTTATTCAGATTACGCGGGGCCAACAAGACCTTTATCCATACGCCTCACAACGTCACGGATTCTCCAACAAACAAGAATGATTAATGGAGCCACTGGTTAGTATCATCACGATTAATTACAACCAGCCGGAGCATACTATGGCATTGTTGGATTCAATCCGAAAGCTGCATTACAGAAACATCGAAGTCATCGTCGTGGATAACGCGTCAGTAGTTAACCCAGAGAAAATGATCTACGAGCGTTTTCCGGAGGCAAGGGTAATTGTCAGCGAAAAGAATCTTGGCTTTGCCGGAGGAAATAATCTGGGAATTGCTGTAGCAAAGGGTTACCTGTTATTCTTTGTGAATAATGATACAGAGTTGGCTCCTGATGCTATTAAGCCTTTGGTTGAGTTGTTTGAATCTCATCCGGATGCAGGTATTGCTTCACCCAAAATCCTTTACTATAACAGTGGAGAATTAATCCAATACGTCGGATGCTCGCGCATGAATCCTTACACCGGCAGAAATCATCGCACCGGCTTCATGGAAAAAGACCGCGGACAATATGACGTAACCAAGGCAACGGAGCTGGCACACGGCGCAGCCATGATGGTTCCAAGATCGGTAATTGATAAAGTGGGAACGATGCCTGAAGTGTTTTTCTTATACTATGAAGAACTGGACTGGTGCGAAACAATCAAAAGAGCGGGCTATAGCGTATGGGTGGTCCCTGCTTCAAAAGTGTATCATAAGGAATCCATGTCGATTGGAAAAAACTCGACGGTGAAGACGTATTTTCTCACACGAAATCGTCTTCTTTTTATGCGGCGAAACACAGCGGGCATTGAAAAATTGTCGTGGATTGTCTTCTTCACATTGTTTTCTATTCCGAAGAATATTCTTTCGTTTCTCTTTAGGAAAGAATTTGAACATTTGCGGGCATTCTGGAGAGGAGTCGTATGGAACCTGAGCCACGACAGCAATGACATTTCATCTAATTCCCGGGCAAAATGAAAATCGGGATCGAGGCGCAAAGAATATTCAGGAAGAAAAAACACGGTATGGATATCGTTGCGCTGGAACTGATTCGCCAGTTGAAGGATATCGATCACGAAAACGAATACTTCATTTTTGCGCAGTCCGACGAAGACGACAACATCCTCGAGAGCTCAAAGAATTTCCAGATCATCAAGACAACCAATGCACCCTACCCTGTTTGGGAACAGTGGGTGCTTCCGGCGCAAGTAAGAAAACACAAAATTGATCTGCTTCATTGCACGAGCAATACTGCCCCCCTCAGGATCAGCATACCGCTTGTTCTCACGTTACATGACATCATCTATCTCGAGAAAGTTAATCTCCGCCAGGGAACCTGGTACCAGCGACTCGGTAATCTCTACCGTCGCTGGAATGTTCCCCGGGCAGTAAAGATTGCATCGAAAATAATTACGGTATCAGACTTCGAGAACCGCCGTATCAACGATTTTTTTGATCTGCATGACAACAGTGTTCAAACCGTTTACAACGGAGTGGGCAGCCACTTTCGCAGGATAACAGATAAAGACAGGTTGGATCAGATGCGAAAAAAATATTCTCTCCCGGAAGAGTTTGTTTTTTTCCTTGGAAACACGGACCCGAAGAAGAATGTAAACGGAGTATTAAGTGCGTATAGAGAACTCATAAAATCACGTGCTGATATTCCGTTGGTGATGCCTGATATCGATCGTGATTATCTCTCTGGCATTGCAGCGCAAACTGGCAGTAGCGATGTTCTGGATAGAATCATATTCACCGGCTACATCCCGAACGAAGAATTACCTGCGATATATTCGATGGCGAAGATCTTTCTGTATCCATCGCTTCGTGAAAGTTTTGGGATTCCCATTGTTGAAGCAATGGCGTGTGGCACTCCTGTCATCACTTCCAACACTTCCTCTATGCCTGAAGTTGCAGGGGACGCGGCGGTCCTTATTGATCCTTCTGATGCGCATTCAATTGCTTCTTCAATTCATCAACTTTGGAATGACGACCTTCGCCGGTCGGACCTTTCAGAAAAAGGAAAACAACGCAGTACATTCTTCTCATGGGGGAAAAATGCGGAGCATACACTTCAACTGTACCATGATGTATTGAAACCCGATAAGAATAAAAGGAAAAAACTAACTTAGCAGGCTAATTCCGGCAATATGAGATTCTTGTTAATGATCATGTGCTTTTCTGTCGTCGCGTCATCAGCTGGTGCGACAATGGATCCGGATACGTTGAAACCAAAGGTGATTGTTCTAAAAAGTAAGGGCTCACTCCGCGAAATCGCCAGGCTCCCCAAAATCATCAAAGAAGCTTCTGGCCTTGAGTTTACCGGAAAACATTTCTGGACACATAATGATGATGGTATTCCTGCGCTGTATTGCCTTGATTCAGCGGGAACACTTCAGCGGGCAGTTCAGTTGAACAGCCTTAACCGTGGGTGGGAAGATCTCACAACCGATGATGAAGGTAATCTATACATCGGCGGATTCGGGAATAACCGGAACGACAAGCAGGATCTCAAAATATATCGCATTCAGAATCCGGAGACTATTTCAGAACCGGTCACAACGCCTGAGATAATCCAATACACGTATTCAGATCAGAAATACTTTCCCCCTGATAAATCAAACAGAAACTTTGATGTTGATGCTTTCTTTCATTTTCAGGGATCTCTGTATTTGTTTACGAAGAACAGGTCATCACCTTTTGTCGGCTTTTCAAAAATTTATAAGCTTCCGGCAACACCGGGTACCCAGGTTGCTGAGTTGATTGACAGCGTCTACGTGGGAAGCGGAGCGATGATCAATAATTGGATCACGAGTGCCGATACCAGCCCCGACGGAAAAACGGTTGCCTTGCTTTTTCACGACCGGCTCTGGTTCATCAGAGGGTTTTCCGGTACGAAGGTATCAAGTGGCGGGATCTACGAATTAAGTTTAGAGCACTACACTCACAAGGCCGGACTATGTTTCAAGGATGACAAGACGTTATACATTGTTGATGAATTGGAAGCTGGATTAATCGGGGGAAAATTTTACGCAATCGATATCGGTACATTATTGAAGGAAATTGTTCCTTGATGAACAGAACAATCAACCCATGAATCTTTTTCGTAACCCGCGTTGGATAGACCAGGAGTTGCAGGAGGCCCAAAGCCTCGATGCGATTCCCGAAGTAAAGTTCGCGCAGATACGGGAGCGTTTACAATCCGTAGTGAGTCCCTCTCCTGTTGTCTCAGTGATCATCGCCGCATGGAACGAGGAGTTGAATATTGTGCGATGCCTGGACTCAATTTCAAAAAATATCACAGAACTTACGTTCGAAATTGTCGTAATAAACAACAATTCGACAGACCGTACCCAGGCAGTACTTGATAAAATAGGGGTAACTTCCTATCTTCAACCAATGCAGGGAGTCGGCCCTGCCAGAGCTCTGGGACAGGCGAAAGCGAAAGGAAAATACATCTTATCCGCCGATGCTGATTGTGTATATCCTCCGCGTTGGATAGAATTGATGACCCGGCCTCTGATGATGAGCGGAAATGTTTTTGTATATGGAAGGTTTTCGTACATCAGTGACGAAAACCATTCGCGATGGAAACTTTTCCTCTACGAGAAAGCGCGGGACCTCATGAGTGAGTTGCGCCACTTCAAAAGGCCTTACCTCAATGCCTACGGAATAAGCCTCGGCTACATCCGGGAACTCGGTCTGAAGGAAGGCTACTTAGACAAAAACATAAGAGGATTCGACGGCAGGCTTTGCTTCGATATGATGAAGCACGGCAAAGTTATCGCTGTCAGAT
>JAEYXN010000069.1 GCA_023431285.1 Bacteroidota bacterium | reverse complement strand
ACAAGTAACAAGTAACAAGTAACAAGGGTGCGCGGTGACCAGGCAGAGACCGCTTCTCTTTCTAATACCAGGTAATAAGTAACACGCGGGCCACTCGGTTTGTGCGCTTACGCTCTCAAACTGTTCGTCACTCTGATTTACACTCTCACACTCTTACTGGCTCTGATTACATTTTGACACTGTTCCTCACTCTCATTCTCCGCTAGCGGAGGGTCCACACTTCGCTTACAGGGTTTCCGGTGGTGCCTTTGCCTTTGTGATACCAGTCTTTTCCGTCGATGCGGCAATCGAAGGTGAGGGACATGCCGGCGCGGGAGTTGTCGCGGGAGAAGAACCGGATGGTCTCGGTGTATTTGTCGCCCTGAAGCTCATAGGTACCGCCACCAGTGCCCGAGAATTCTTTTGTCTCGTAGTTGAACGCCGCCCATTGAAAGTGTTTCCCGGAAAGGATCTTTATGGTTTGTCGTGGAGAGTTTGCATCTCTCCTTTCACCAGCCACTCCGTTGTCGTCGACACGCGCGCCAAAACGATACGCGCCGGCCAGTGGAGACTTGGAGTCGTCAACCTTCCTCCAGGTTTGCTTATTGTCTTTGGAGGATATGGTCAGTTCATCCTTCTTCAGAGTGAACGTAAAGGTCTGTGGTTGTCTTATCTTCGCGGCGTCGGTCGCGTGGAAGTCGAGTACCTCGCGATATTCTTTTCCCTCTACCATGTAAGTGCCGCCACCGGCGTTTCCGAAAGCGCCATTCGAGTGCGTCCCGAACATGAAGTAACCATCAGCATAGATACGAATTGTTTCCTCAGTCGTGTTCTTGCCGTTCTCACTGATCAGCTTCCACGCGCCGGTAAGGTTTTGCGCGTTCATTGTGGAGGAGATTATCATTATCGATGCAAGTGCAATTTGCTTTATGAAATTTGTCATGTTCGAACAGGATTTCTGGTGTGACCTAAATTTAATTAATCCCTCCTCCCCTGCAACGTTGTTTTATGTGGACGTGGCAGATTTCGCACGGAGAGCAGAACACATCCTCCCTACGTAACACCATGACCGTCAGCCGGCCAGCTGGCCGGCCAGGGCTGATCTACTACTTGCAACCTGCTACCTGCTACTTGCTACCTGCTACCTGCTACTATAGAGCAAACTAAAAAAAAGCGAACCCTCCTTATGGATTCCGCCGACTGCCTGCATCTCATTAGAAATCTAAAATCCTATGAAAACAAACAATTACATCTCGTCCGCAAATCCGTTTCTCATGGCATTTGCAATCGCTGTCCTATTTTCTGTGACTTCTTGCATGGATGGATTCTCGCAATCCGGCGATGTCACCGTGAGTGGCGTAGTCAGGTTCGTGGAGGACAATGCCGCCGCACCTGGAGTGAACATCTATCTCAAAGGCGCGACGTCGCGGGGTACGTACACCGATGGTCAGGGAAAGTTTGAATTTCCCGGTGGACTTCGTGAAGGTGATGTACTGATCTTCTCGTTTATCGGTCGCGAGACCATTGAACATGTTGTAAACGCTCAAATGTCAGAGCCATTGCAGATCATTATGAACCCCGATTCTATCGAAATTGTGGAGTGCCCATTAGTGGAAGGTGATCCGAAGAGGTCGGTCTTATCAAGAGTGATTCGCAAGGCGAGAAACGTTCAGTAGCCACATGCGGATAGCTGCAGCGTTATCGGGGTTGTTGATTTGCTTGTGTTTCTCAGGCGCCGCGCAGGTGTCTGATTTCGCCGGGACAGATTTCGCAAGGTCCGATAGCGTTGCAGCGTTGTATAATGATTACTCATTGAAGGACCTTAAAGGCCTTGCAGATAAGTTGACAATACCTTTCACAACAGAACAGGAGAAGTTCCGCGCGATCTTCAAATGGGTATGCAACAATGTTGAAGTTGATTATGATCTTGTGTTAATGCATCAGCAGCGCCGCCACAAACTACGGGGAGAAAAGCTGACGAAGTGGAATAAGGTGTTCAACAGGAAGGTATTCGATGTACTAGTGAGGGAACACAAGACAGTGTGCACTGGGTTCGCGTATCTCGTGCGTGAGCTTTCTTTTCACGCGGGTCTTACTTGTCATGTTGTGAATGGCTTTGCGAATCCGCGTGGTGTTACGTATGGCAGTGAATCACTTATTAATCATTCTTGGAATGAAGTGCGACTAAACGGAGCATGGTATGTCTGTGATGCAACTTGGTCCAGTGGAATTTATGATCGGTCGCAAGACAGGTTTGTGAGGAAGTTTAATGAAACCTGGTTTTTGCAGGAGCGACAGGCATTCGATGTTCAGCATAAGAGACTTGATCGATAATGCAGTTTAACGCAGGCGCGGCGACGCAAAGGGAACGCAGACAAGTGCAGGCATCTGCTACTCTGCGAGGAGCAGAATAGTCCCTTCACTATGAACACACCATGACCGGCTCCCCGGCCGACTGGCTACTTGTTACCTGCTACCTGTTACCTGCTACTTGCTACTAACTATCCGCCTGGCTCGCCGGTTTCCCCGCATGTTTATGTGATACACCAGCCCTTATCAATCATCTATCTTCGCCTTCATTAAAACACTCTTCATTATGAAAACCCTCCTCACCCGCAGTTGCGCTGTGCTGCTGCTAATCTCCATTGCATGGTCGTGCAAGGATCCTGAAGGTCGACAATGCCGGATATCCAAGTTCTATTACGAAGGTGAATGGCATAGGGCCTACTACACACCCGAAGGAAGACTCCTTTCGCTTATCGCCGACAAGAGTAAGATCATATTTAAGTATGACGAGCTTCTTCGTCTTAAAGGAGCGCAGATCTTTATGAACGGTGACCCGAATCCGTATTACCGGTATTCTTATATTCAGGGGCCGAATGGTATTGTTCAAATCGATGAATATTATCCGTACACGATGGGTACGTTCATTCACAACCGCTTCCTCTTCCATTACTCAAGTCTTGGCGTCGTTGATTATTTCATTCGACAGGAATGGGGAAACACAGAAGATCTGGGCTTCGAAATTCGGTATGACATCACATACTCCGGAGGAAACGTCAAGCACATTGATGGAACTTCGTCTGTGATTACAACTGATTATTATGGCATCAAGTATGACAAGAATCATAATCCGTTCAAGGCTCTTGCAGCGTTGGTTGGCAATGATGCTTTTTTTCCGGTAGGTATCAAGGCAAATTATCCGGTCTCGAACTATGACATCTCCATGCTAAGTTTATTCTCCAGGAATAATCCGCTCGCGGGTCAATACCGTATCCCGGGTGTCGACCCCGTAAACCAGGTATTCGTCTACGGCTTCAATGGCGACATCGTAGAAACTATAGGATGGGAAAGCACCAGTTACAGTACGTCAGTTGAGAAGTATGCCTTTGGGTACGAGTGTGGACCACTAACTATCACTGAACATTGACCTTGATTACAGACCTTGATTACAGACCTTGATTACTTGATTACTTGATTGATTACTTGATTGATTACTTGATTGATTTCTTGAATCCTTCAATCAAGTAATCAAGTAATACTGAAATCATGGCCTAAATTCCTACCTTGAATGGAAAATAAATTCCATTCTCATGAAAAACGTTCTCTCTATTCTCGTCTTTTTTGTTTCGTTCAGTGCTTTCGGTCAGGGCCAGTTTCAAAAAGAATCCGCTGCAACATTGAGTCATGCTGCAGACCAGGTGATGCAGTTGGCGGCAGCCATTCCCGCTGACAAGTATGCATGGACCCCACAGTCTGGCGTGCGGTCTGTTTCTGAAGTCTGTGCGCACATGATTTCCGCCAATTACTTCTTCGCTTCCAAGCTTGGTGCAAAGATTCCCGATGGAGTAAAGATGGAATCTCTTGAGAAAGACCTCAAAACGAAAGATGCCGTCACTGCCGAACTCAAGCGCTCTTTCGATGTGGCGTTGGAAGCTATTAAGAACACCAACGACGCAGCACTGCCGAACAAAGTAGAACTGCCTTTTCCGGGAGAGTTCACTAAGATGACTTCCATCCTGATAATTCTCGTTCATTCCAATGAGCACCTTGGTCAACTCATCGCCTATGCGCGAATGAACAAGATCACGCCTCCATGGTCTAAAGGACAGGACTAACTCAAGCTCATTACTGACTTATCCAACAACAATCAAAACAATGTCAGCCCCTGTAAGGATTGCTTCGGTAGATATCCTTCGGGGGCTGGTCATGGTGATCATGGCTCTGGACCATGTGCGTGAGTTCTGGAGTCCGACTGCCGCTTCACCTGAAGACCTTTCGCAGGGAGACGCGGCGCTCTTCCTCACCCGCTGGATCACGCACCTGTGTGCGCCTGCTTTCATGTTCCTTTCGGGAATAGGAATCTGTCGATATATGGAGAAGGCCGGCAAAACCAAGGCAGCGGCTTTCTGCCTGACCCGGGGATTCTGGCTGATCTTCATTGAAGTGGTGGTCATGAGCTTTATCCTCACCCACGGCTATGATCTCATCGTGCTCAGCGTACTCTGGGCCATAGGATGGTCGATGGTATTGATGTCGGCCTTCATCTGGCTTCCACGTGTAGCCATCGCGACAATCGCTGTCGGAATGATCGGTGCACATAATCTTTGGTCTTCCATATCGCCTGAGACTTTCCCTGAATATGTCGCTGCGATCATTCACAACACACCTTTTTTTATTCAGCCACTTGGAACACTGGTGACTTACTCTATCGTTCCGTGGGTGGGCGTTATGATGGCTGGATTTGTGGCGGGCTCCTGGTTCAATGAACCTTCCACTGAACGAAATGAGCGGTTGATGAAAAGCGCGTTCGTTTTGCTTGGGTTGTTTGTTTTAGTCCGGACCATCAACGAGTACGGCGATCCTAATCCCTGGAGTATTCAGGCGAATGGAGGGATGTTCACCGCATTATCATTTGTCAACGTAACAAAGTATCCGCCTTCTCTCATGTTCCTTCTTCTCACGACCGGAATAACAATGCTGATACTTTCGGCCATCCGTCGGGAGGATTCACGGATCAATCAGATCTTCCTGGTGTATGGGCGCGTGCCCTTCTTTTTTTACATTCTCCACTTTGGTCTGGTGAGCCTCGCCTCGTGGCTTTGGACGCTCATCCAATTCGGAGAGGGAATCAATATTGCGTTCACTCCTGCGGCAGCGCGACCGTCCGCGTACGAGCCAGGCCTATTGAGAGTTTATATCGTCTGGATGATCATTCTATTGATCACTTACTACCCATGCCTTTGGTTTGGCGGGTATAAACGCAGGAATACATCCTGGTGGCTGGGATACTTGTGATCGACGATCCGGACCATGTGATCGATAGAACAGGCTGTTTTTTCCGTAGTTCCTCTTAACGGAGTCTTTCTGTTTTTCGGCTTGTTATTTGCTTTTTTATGCCTGTAAACAAAGCAATTATGAAACTATCCGGAATCCTGTCGATGTTGGCCCTGATGTTATCGGGCGTGGCATCTTATAGTCAGCAGTTGGAGGCCGAAGTCCCTGGCGATAATTTCAGCCTCGAAGGTGCGCTTGATCTGTTCAAGAAGTCTGAATCGCCGGAACACTTTGAGCGGCTACTGAACTCCCCTGACTCGAAGGTCAACAACCTTGATCTTAACGGAGACGGATATATTGATTATATCAGGGTTTTCGATCGTCAGGACGGAAACGTTCATGCGTTCATCCTCCAGGCCGTAATCTCCGAGAGGGAGAGCCAGGACATCGCGGTAATCGAACTTGAAAAGCGCGCCAACGGTAAGGCTGTGCTGCAGATCATCGGAGACCCGGATGTCTATGGCGTGGAAACGATCATTGAGCCGACATCTGAAGTACGTACCTATGCTGGTACACGCTCATCGACTACTGTGGTGAACGTGTGGGCATGGCCGGCGGTACAATATGTCTATGCACCGCACTACGTGAGCTGGTATTCACCGTGGGGCTGGCGCTCGCGTCCCGTATGGTGGAGCCCGTGGAGGCCAATAGCCTATGTTCATTATCATCCGATCTACGTTTCGTACAGGCCATACTACGCGTATTGCGACACACGCAGAATCGTGCACGCACACCAACTCTATCTTCCTCACAGAACGACATCAGTAGTCGTGTATAACCGCCACCACCATCATATCGATCAATACAGATCTACCTACAGAGATGGGT
>JAEYXN010000036.1 GCA_023431285.1 Bacteroidota bacterium | reverse complement strand
CCGAAGACGACGGTGAAGCTTACCAATCTGCTGAAAGTTGAACCAAAGAAGGAGCAAACTGAAACCACCGCAGAAGTGCAGCGCGAACCCGACATGCCATTCACGCCGCAGCAACTTCAGGAAGTGTGGAATTCTTTTGCTGAACAGCGTAAAAAATTCCAGGCTGAATATCAGTTACTCACACAGCCTTACGATCTCACAGGAAATAAGGTCATCCTGCATCTTCATAATCCTGTCCAGGAAACCATTCTGGCAAACTTAAGATCTGATCTTGTCACTTTCGTGAGAGATCAGTTGAGAAACCAGTCAATACAGGTAGTGGGAGAGTTGCGCGAGGCGGAACAACGGAAGGTCATTTACACCAATCGCGAAAAGTTCGACTATCTTGTTCAGAAGAATCCGGCGTTGCGTGAATTGAAAGATCGCCTCGGACTCGATACTGATTTCTAGAATACGTTTATCAATAAGTTCTTTCAGTACAGAAGAGAAGCTGGTTATCTCAAATGATTATCAGTAATTAATGATTTTCTAATCCGGGCACTCCTAAAATAGGAAAAGTCATCCTCAAACGCCTTTCGAAGATGACTTCCTGAATCTAACCTAAATAGAAATTACTACTTACTATCTATTTCATAAAAATATAAGCGGAGGTGCCTCCACGAATCAGGGTTTTCCTGATTCTTAAAAAATCATGCTGTTACGTGACGGCTTATTACCTCCAGGAGCTGACGCGCGGAAAAAGGTTTTTGAATATGATCATTCATCCCTGCGTCTATGCTGTTCTTGACATCCTCAGGAAAAGCGTTGGCCGATAATGCGATAATCGGTTTGCTGTAATTCATTTCCCGCAATCTGATCGTTGCATCGTATCCGTTGAGCTCAGGCATTTGAATATCCATCAGGATAACATCGTACTCCTGCATCGCAGCCTTCTTGATTGCCTCCAGACCGTTCACAGCAGTAGTGACAACGCCTCCGATAGATTCTACCAGCTTGCGCGCCACCAGAAGGTTGATCTTATTATCATCTACGAGAAGCACATCAAAAGGCCGGGCAAGGGTTGTCGTCGTTGACGCCTCTGCGGACGTTTCAGATTTCGTGAAGCTCTCTGGAATGCCAAGCTTGAAATTGAATTTGAATGTAGTACCTGACTTTCGGCCAGGCGACTGAACACTCTCCACTTTGATGTCTCCATTCATCATCACCAGAAGATTCTTTACTATGCTGAGGCCCAGTCCGGTGCCGCCATATCTGCGATTGATACTTTCATCAGCCTGGCTGAAGGTCTGGAATATGGAACCAATACGATCAGGAGAAATCCCTATCCCATTATCCTTTACAGAGCCATTAATGACTATCTCATTCTTATTGAGGGTATCTGATCCGAAGTGAATTTCGATCCGGCCTTCATCCGTAAACTTGATCGCGTTACTGATCAGGTTCACAATGATCTGTGAGATCCTGGTAGGATCTCCAATCACATATTCTGGAATCGCACTATCAATATCGAATGTTAATGAGCATCCCTTTTGCTGTGCGAGAAACACGTACGGCCCAATCGTAGAGCTAATGGTATTTCGAAAATCAAATGTGATGTTCTCAAGTTTGAGTTTACCACTTTCAATCTTGCTCAGATCAAGCGTATCGTTGATGAGCTGGGTAAGATTTTTTCCTGAGTATCTGATGAGGTCAAGGTATTTCCGATGCTCCTGATTCTTCGTTTCGTTGATCATAATGTCGGTGAGACCAAGTATCCCGTTCAGAGGTGTCCGTATCTCATGACTCACGTTTGCCAGGAACCTGCTTTTTGCATTGTTCAATTCTTCGGCCTTTCTTTTTGCAATGATCAACGCCTCTTCGGTAATTTTTGACTCAGTAACATCCTGTATGGTTCCTTTGGCCAGCGGAAACTCATTAGCCGGCTCACGGATCACCTCGACAATACACAAGATGTGACGTACTATTCCATTGGTAGAATTTAGCCTGACTTCAAGAGAATGTCTGCCCACTTTTGCATGAACCTGTGGAATAAATTTATGAAGGGTCTCGGTGTCTTCGGGATGAAGCCGCATCCGGAACGCGCGGTACGGTTCGCTAAAGGAATACTCCTTATCGGGATCGATTTCCAGAATCCGGCAACACTCACGCGATATGCTGAACTTACCGTCGCTTTCGATCTCCCAGCTTCCGACCTTCGCGAAAGATTGAGCTTCATTCAGCCTGTTCCTTTCCTGCTCAAGCTCGGAACGAGAGGCCGCACTCATCTCCAGCTCGTCTCCAAGGATGTTGATCCCGGTGGCAATAGCGTCCAGAACAGTTCCATTTTCTGAAATAGGTAGTTTGTGCTTAAAGTCGAGGTTTGTGAAGGAGCTGATTACATCAATGAACGTGCTGACGGTTTGTTCCAGGCTTGAGCCGCCCGCATAAGATTCCAGCTGCGCGTTATCACATAAAGTGTTCAGGTTATTTGCCAGGCGCGTAAGCATGTCATCATTATAATCGCAGACAGTACGCTTTGAGAAGTCGCCCCGGACCATTGCGTCGGACTGTTCTAGCAATTTTGCGATAAGAGTATCCTTATCTTCGAAGCGATCTGTTAGTTTTCTTGCCAGCATAGCCGGTTATATCTTTCTTATGAATGAGTGTTCCAATTGTTCGATCCATTCCACCGCCGCTGCACGTGAGGTGAAATAGCGGGAGGGATATTGCTTTCTCGATTTAATGAATATGTTAGCCAAGAGGGCGGCGACGGGGTTATTTACGATAAGGGCTGCACCCAGAATGTTGTATTGCCCTCCGTCGGGCCTGAGTACATATTCCTTTGCTTCGGCAGTGATTCCTCTCACCCTGGACGATTCCGCGATCACATAGCAAGGTTTACCTTCCGTCACCTCCAGGCGAATGTGAAGCATTTCTCTTGCTATGTCGAGGTCGATCGTCACAGGTGAGGTAATTTCCAGAAATAGAATTCGTCTCGCCGTGTCAAACTCAAAAACAGCATAACGGGTTTGTTTCCTGATCATCATTAATTGGCTTTTACCAATTGTTTGTTCTTTACTGAAACAAGCCATCGCAGGGCTTCTTGTTTGTTCGTAAAGAATTTCGCGGGCACAACTGGATTGTTTACTTTAAGAAATAAATTAATGAAAAGCGTAGCGACTACATTATTCGACAGGAAGGCTCCTGCCAACACTCCCTTCAATCCTCCCTCTGGCGAATTCATATAATCTCTCGCTTCTTTGGTGACCAATTTTACATTGGTAAAGTCCATCAGAATATATTTATCCTTTCCCTGGCAATATTCTAAACGGCTTTTTATAAGCTCCCTTGCGATATTGAGATCGATCTCCAGCTTCGGTGCGTACACGCCGAACAAGAGCTCTGGATACTCATCTTCCGTCCATACAGTGATGTAAGGATATCTGATCACGTTATTTTGCATAGTTCACCTGCTGGAAGGTTGATAGCGCTTCAAGTTTAAAGTTGTCATCAGACTGGATGTACGCTGATTTTTTTACCACACGTGTTCCGAACTTATGTTTTTCGATATCGGCTCCATAACCAAAGAACAACTTTCTGCTTTTCAGATGCGCCGCCCTCTTGACCGCCTGAAAAAGAATCTGACGATAAGTGCCATGCTCCGCATTGGCCTCATAGTCCAGTCCCACGATCATCGGGATATAATTTCCGGATGGAGACCGGTAACAGATTCCAATACCTATTACGTCGGGGCTATCAGCCAATGAAAGTTCGATCAATTCCCACGAGTCAAACTGATTGAACGTCTCAAAGAATTTCTTCGGCAGGCGGAATGTGTTCATTTCAAAGGCACGTTCCTTTACCTGCATGTACAGTTTGTAACGATCAGCGACATCCTGCGGATCTACATTCTGTTTGATCGTTACATTGAAGAATTTCTCATTTGGAAATACATACTTCCGTAAATGAACTCTCGACTTTGGTGTAGACTTCAGGAAGAACTCCTCATTGGATTCCCAATCCAGGTCGTCGATCACATGGTCGTTGAACATGTCAGATCGGATGAATCCCTCTTTCGTGAAAAAGTCACCCAGAGCAGTATCTTCCGTGTCGAAATCTCTTAAGATCACCATAGAAGCATTGGCTTTTCTCTTGGTGTCTGCGAGTATTTTCATCATTTCACGCATCGCGTCTTCCCATCGTGGTGATGAGCGGTCGATGTAAAGATGGTTTCCCACTGTCATGAGCGAACCCAGCATAATGACCTTCGACGTCATGAGGTATTTATCTATTTGACGGAGGAATTCTATCTGCCTTGATACATCAGCAGGAGCGATCATGTCGTCTTTACAAAGGAGCTCGCTGAAGAAAGTAGCCAGCACAACCTTTCCGGCTTCGTCCCGGATGATGAGATAATGCAGTTGCCAATTGTTTTCGGGCTCCGGATTTCCGGTGTACGTTTCTTCAATGAAACGGCATCCTTCCCAATCGAACGTTCCATTCTCTGCCAGAAGACTGTTCCATAGTGGTTTGTCGATCTTTTTGATTGTGGTTTCCAATTGAACGTTCAGGTTATTCGACCAGGTTGTCGTAATACCCGAATACCGTTTTGACGTGGCTTCAAAAGACATGTTGAAATTCTGCTGTATATCTTCAACTGTTTGTCCCTGCTCTTCGAGTACACGTGGAAAATGATACTGAAAGGCATCGAGCACGTTCCGGATGTCGTGTTGCGTCTGACCATTTGTTACCGCGAGTCGGAGACCGCAGCATTTGACGGGAACGCCCGGGAAGATCCCGATATTGGTATAGAAGCCTTCGTCCAGAAGTTTCTTAACCATCGCATAGCCCACCCGTGGAAGGCCAAGTCCGATGTAAAAAATGGGCGAGTCCGATGGAAGAACGAGTGGCAGGTCGTAACCTTTTATGATTTCATTGGTAAGCGCAATCCTGTCGGCAAGATTTTTTTGCAGTACAGTGATTTCATCAGATAAGTGTATCCGTGCGCTGGCGATTGAGGCTCCAAGCATCGGAGGCTGTACAGGTCCTGAGTAAGTGTATGAGCTTCCGCAGGTCTTCACCTTGCGCATTAATTCGGGATCAGATAAAACGGTTACTCCGCCGCCGGTGCCGAAGCCTTTCGCGAGGGAGGTAGTAAGAACCATTTTTGGATGCAGGTCTATCTGGCTCAGTACATATCCATTTCCGTGTTTCCCGGTCCAGCTCATGCCGTGCGCGTCATCCACATAGAAATGGAAGTTCGAATACTTGTCGAGTAGAACCTGTATGTCTTTCAGAGGAGCGTAGTCACCATACATCGAGTATAGTCCGTCTGCCATGTACCAGATTTTGCTGTACTTGTTGGGGTTTTCTTTAATCAGATCTTCAAGCATATCCATACGGTTGTGCTTGATCATTTCGACCCGTACGCCTCTGGCTTTCAAAAGTTGCACGGCCAGTTGCACACTGCCGTGAACCTGGTGATCCAGGATAATCATATCATCATCGCCGGCGAGTATCGGCAGCGCGGCGACGTGTGTGAGGGTAGTTGTGGCTGCAAGTAGTGAAGGAT
>JAEYXN010000250.1 GCA_023431285.1 Bacteroidota bacterium | reverse complement strand
GGACACGAAAGAAAATTTCCCCGAGATAGAGGATCTTGCTCGTCTCGCCCCGAACACCCAAACACTTCTTGAATTTGAAGGCAATAAATTCGTCGAGAAGGGATACTACGCTGATCCATCCTTCTTCAACATTTTCAGTTTTCCGATCCTCGAAGGAAAACCGTTTAACGGGAACGAAATATCATCGATCGCCCTCTCAGATAAAACTGCCGCGAGAATATTCGGAAGCAACGCCCAGGCTATGGGAAAGACGATTCTCGTAAATCAGCAACCGTACACAGTAGGTTGCATATATGAACATCCAGGCCCGGAATCTTCGATGGACTTCAACTGGGTGCTGAATTTCGAGATTTATAAAAAGAATCGTGGCGAAGGCTTCAACTGGGGCAATTATGATCATCCACTCTTTGTCAAGGTGGCGCCGGAGAAAGCAGCTTCTTTGATGACAGGTATTAATAAAAGGGCAGAGGTCCGTGCCGAGGGCAAAGAACGCTTTGTGAAGTATTACCTTCAACCTTTCGAAGATGCGTATCTGAATGGTCGTTTCGAGAACGGCGTGCCTGCCGGAGGAAGAATCGAGTATATCAGGATCTTTGTTGTAGTTGGGATTTTTATGTTGATCATAGCATGCATCAACTTCACTAATATGGCAACGGCGCGTGCGGCCTTTCGCGCGAAGGAAGTCGGCATACGAAAAGTGATCGGAGCTTACAGAAGATCTATCATTTATCAATTCATCCTGGAATCAATTCTGGTGAGCCTGCTTTCGATGATCTTCGCAATAGGATTTGTGTATCTGCTTTTGCCAGCGTTTAACACACTGGTTTCAAAATCAATTGTGTTGGATCTTTCCGATCCGACGTTCCTGCTTACCATCGCTGGCGTGGTCATCGTCACCGGAGTTCTCGCAGGAAGTTATCCTGCCCTCTTCCTGTCATCGTATGAACCCGCGACTGTTCTAAAGGGAAGCATGAGCAAGTCATTCAGTGGAGCCTCTCTTAGAAAGCTTCTCGTTGTTTTTCAGTTTTGTCTCACGGTGATTCTGATTGCTTCTTCTCTTGTCATCTATTCACAGATCGACTTCATCCGGAATAAGAATCTTGGATATAATCGCGAGTCAGTGTTATGGTTTCCGGCGGTGGGTGAAATCAATAGCAAGTTCGACGCTTTTCAAAATGAACTCAGTCAATTGCCCGGTGTGGTCACATTCGGAAGGGCGAACGAATCGCTTGTCCAGGTCAATAACCAAAACAGCTCCGTAACATGGCCTGGCAAGGACGAGAATAATAATCCATTCTTCCGTACAGTGCTGGCAGATTATGGTTACGTGGAAACGATGGGGCTCCAACTCTCCGAGGGACGATTCTTCTCGCGTGAAAACAATGACACAAGCAACTTCATCCTTACGCGCAGAGCCATTGAGGTGATGGGGCTTGAAAATCCAATAGGCACCACCATCAGTCAGTGGGGTTTCTCTGGAAAAGTTATCGGAGTCGTTGAAGACTTGCACACACGATCTTTACAGGAATCGATTGATCCGGTAGTGTTCTTCTGCAAACCCGAATGGACGGGAATGGTGTTCGTGAGAATCGAAGCGACCCAGACCGAAGATGCCCTCGCGGCCATTCAGGGACTCTTCCGGAAGTATACTCAGGACTTCCCATTCGAGTATCACTTCCTCGACAATGATTTTGAGAAACTCTACGATACAGAAAAAATCACAGGTGTTCTTGCACTCGGGTTTACTACGATGGCGATAATCATTTCAGGACTCGGCCTTCTTGGTCTTGCATCCTATACTGCAGAGAAACGCAAGAAAGAAATAAGCATCCGAAAAACGCTGGGCGCTTCTGTAACAGGAATAGTGACTATGATCTCAAAGGACTTCGTAAAGCTTTGTGGTATTGCTGCCGTTATCGGATCTCCTGTCGCGTACTACCTGATGGATGAATTCCTTTCGGGATACGCGTTTCATACGGAGCTCGACTGGAAGGTATTTGTGCTTACCGCGGTGGCTATTACAGCTATCTGCGTTCTCACGGTAGTATTTCAGGTTGTTCGTGCTGCGATCGCAAACCCTGTGGACGCTCTTCGAAACGAATAATGACCAATTAAGTAAGACTGGGTGAGCCAGTATTTTACTTTTTGAAATCCAGAAGTACTTTCTCGATTATATCGCAGCATTCGTGAATCTGCTCTTCCGTGATTACGAGCGGTGGTGCAAGCCTGATGATATTACCATGGGTCGGCTTTGCCAGCAGACCATTTTCTGCGAATTCAAGACAGATCTTCCACGCGGTATCACTTTGGGGTGAGTCATTAATAACGATCGCGTTGAGTAATCCTTTCCCGCGGACCAGCGACATAAGGTCCGTTCTGGTCATCAGCGTTTGAATACGTTCACGGAACACGCGTCCAAGTTTTTCGGCATTTTCTGCGAGGTTCTCATCCCTGACAACATCAAGGGCCGCCATGCAAACCGCCGCCGCAAGAGGATTACCTCCGAAGGTTGAGCCATGTTCTCCCGGATGAAGGACCATCATGACCTCATCGTCGGCGAGCACACACGAAACAGGTAATACACCACCGGACAATGCCTTCCCCAGAATAAGAATATCGGCACGAACCCCTTCGTGATCACTGGCGAGCATTTTTCCGGTTCTGGCAATCCCGGTTTGAATTTCGTCCATCATCAGGAGGACGTTGTACTTCTTACAAAGGCTTTGTGCCTCTTTCAAATAGCCTTCACGTGGTACGAATACTCCGGCTTCTCCCTGAATAGGCTCAATCCACAAAGCACATACATTCTTATTACTGATCGATTTCCCGATCGCAGAAATGTCGTCATAGTCAATAAGCTCAAATCCCGGCATGAACGGTCCGAATCCACTCCGCGCCGACTGATCCGTTGAAGCCGAGATAATGGTCGTCGTGCGCCCATGAAAGTTCTGACGTGCCGCGACAATGACGGCTTCGTTGTCGGGAATGCCTTTTTTTGTATATCCCCATTTGCGCGCAAGTTTTATCGCGGTCTCATTTGCTTCCGCACCACTGTTCATGAACAACGACTTCTGATATCCGAAAGTCTCGCAGATCAATTTCTCGGCAAGTCCCAGCTTATCGTTATAAAATGCCCGCGACGTGAGGGTGAGTTCTTTCGCCTGGTCGATCAACGCCTGCACAATATGCGGATGGCAATGACCCTGGTTCACCGCACTGTATGCGGAAAGAAAATCAAAGTAGCGCTTCCCCTCCACGTCCCATAGAAATACACCCTCTCCTCTGGTCAGCACTACTGGCAGCGGATGGTAGTTGTGCGCGCCGTATTTTCCTTCAAGTTGGATTGCCTCCTGGCTGGAATTGATTGCCTGTACCATCGTTGTGTTCTTTGTGATAAAATTAGTAATAAAGCCGAATGACCCGAAATGTTTTGACGTTCCCGCGTATTGCCGTGGCGAGGGACAAATAATGATAGGCTGACTTGAAGCTTCCTGTGCTTTCCTATACCTTTGGCGCATGGAAATTTTTGCGGTTTTAGCCGGGATGTTGGCAGGTGCGGGAGTAGGATGGTATATCGCGCGTTTAAAATTTTCCACTGGCTCGAACGAGCATGCCGCGAAGATTCTTGTAGAGCAGGAAAAGAATAAGACTCTTGCCGATCAGCTGCAGGAGGCTAAGCGTGAGCTGCAGGAGCAGCGCGCTCTCGTAGTTGAATTAAATAATTCCCTTGGCGCCGCGGAAGCTGATTACCGCAATCTTCAGGAGAAACTTCAGGATCAAAAAACGGAACTGGCATTACTGAACGAAAAATTCGCCACTCAGTTTAAGAACCTCGCGAACGATATCTTCGAAGAAAAGAGCAAGAAATTTACAGAGCAAAACAAAACGCACTTATTCGATTTACTTCGTCCGTTGGGCGAGAAGATCGCGGCATTCGAAAAGAAAGTCGAAGATACTCACAAAGATCAGATCTCAAGAAATTCCGCATTACAGGAGCAGCTCGGAAATTTACAGAAGCTTAATGTACAAATGACGCGCGAGGCGGAGAACCTCACGCGTGCCCTTCGCGGCGATACAAAAACGCAGGGAGCATGGGGCGAATTTATTCTTGAAAGTATTCTTGAGAAGTCGGGCCTGCAAAAGGACCGTGAATATTTTGTACAGGAGACTTTTACAACTGTTGAAGGAAGACTACGTCCCGATGTCATCATTCGACTCCCTGAGAAGAAGCATGTCATCATCGATTCGAAGGTGAGTCTTACCGCCTACAATAATTTCGTTAACGCCGAGAATGAAGAAGACAAGGTTGTGTTCCTGAAGGGACATATCGCTTCAATCCGGCAGCACATGAGATTGCTTGCTGAAAAAGATTATAGTCGAAACATCCCGGAGAGCAGTCTCGATTTTGTCATTATGTTTATCCCTATCGAGCCTGCTTACATTGCCGCAATTCAAAGGGAAAGTCTTTTGTACGAAGAGGCACTTGAACGCCGGATCATTTTTGTGAGCCCAACGCTTCTTATTCCTTCTTTACAACTGATCAAAAATACATGGAAGCAGGAATATCAAACCCGCCACGTCCTCGACATTGCAACAAAAGCGGGAGACTTGTATGACAAGTTCGTTGGTTTTGCCGATGACCTCATCGCTCTTGGAAGGCATCTCGATACTTCAAAAAAATACTATGAGGAGTCGATGAAAAAACTCTCCGTCGGAAGCGGCAACCTTGTCCGCCGGGTGGAAGATCTGAAAAAGCTAGGGGCAAAAGCCAGCAAGAACATGGACGCCGGTCTTCTCAAGAGATCGGAAGACCAGGCCGGCTTATTTGAATAATTTTTTTGCGATTAATAAGAAACGAATGAAACTTACATCTGATAACAAGCTTAAGAAACTGATTGTTGTCGGCGACCGTGTCCTTATCAAACCGATGAAACAATCGGATAAGACTGCCAGCGGACTGTATCTTCCGCCGGGAGTGCAGGAGAAAGAAAAGATACAAAGCGGATACGTGATCAAGGTTGGTCCAGGCTATCCGTTGCCGCTGCCTGCGGATGAAGATGACATGTGGAAAGGAAAAGACGAACAGGTAAAATACCTTCCGCTTCAGGCACAGGAGGGTGATCTTGCAATTTTCCTGCAGAAGGGTGCTATTGAAGTGATGTACGAAGAAGAAAAATACTTCATCGTTCCACAGGCATCTATTTTGATGTTGGAGCGAGAGGAAGAATTATAATTTTCGTACACTAACTGGTTGTCATATGGCGGGACTTTCGCTTGATGTTTTGCGCACCGGAAAAAAATATCGACTTGTGAACTTCGGTGAAACCCACGAGTTTGAGATTGAGAATATTCTTGCCAACGGCGATTTCAAAGTGAAGGACACTCTCACGTTGGAGAGGTATCACCTTAAAGAACTCATCCGTTATGGAAAGGGAAACGACTTCAGGATCGACGAAGTTGAAGACTTCCCGCAGTCATAAAAAAGGCAGACACTTCGAAAATGTCTGCCTTCCAGAAAGGGTCTCTTATATCAAGTATTATGATCAGAGAGAGGGCTAATAGATCGAATTGACCCTTAATTATCAACATCTTATCGTTTAACGGCTCTTTGCTCCAATGAATTGACGCTCCGATTCGTCAATCCGCCGTTCATCAAAGCAGGCCACCGGATGTCGGATACCCTAAATCTTATATCTGAAAAACAGGAATTTCTCGTTAATTAGGATTATGAAACACCTCCTCCCACTGATATTTTTTCTTTCGCTTACGGCCTCCTTCGCTCAGCATAGCACCGACATGCCTTCTGATTTTCTTACGAAAGAATTTCATCTGGAACGTCGCAATGAACTACGGAAAAATCTTCCACCTAATTCTGTGGCTGTATTCTTTGCGAACCCGGTACGAAACAGAGCCGCTGACGTTGATTATCTCTATCATCAGGATCCGGACTTCTATTACCTTACCGGATACCGGGAGCCTAATGCCGTATTGTTTATCTTCAAAGAAAAACAGCGCGCAGCCAACGGCACACAATACGATGAAATAATTTTTGTTCAGCCGAGAAATGTCATCCGTGAGATGTGGAATGGAAGAAGGCTCGGAGACGTGAGAACAAAAGAACAGCTCGGACTCCAACAGGCCTTCAATAATTCAGAATTCAGAAAGTACGCAGTCGACTTTTCTTCATTCGATCAGATTCTGTTTTTTGATTTCCACAATGATGTGCGAAACGAACCCGACTCGTCGGATCTCTATGACCTGATTGAACAGTTCAAACAGAAAGTAAACTACCCCACGGCTACCGGTAATAAGGTGCTGAAGGATCCTGCAAAGAATAATCTTAACGTATCTTCGCTGGATGATATCATGAATAAAATGCGAGGCCTGAAGAAGCCGGAAGAAATCAGCTTGTTAAAAAAGGCGATAGCGATTTCATGCATGGGTCAGGTGGAGGTGATGAAGGCAATGAAACCAGGACTTTCAGAGAGAGAAATTCAAGGTATTCATGAGTTCGTCTTCAAAAAATATCAGGCTGAAGATCTCGGATACAGTTCGATTGTCGGCGGTGGTCATAATGGATGTATTCTTCATTACCAGGAAAACTATAAGCCGGCGATTGATCCTAAAGAATTGGTCTTAATGGATTTGGGAGCGGAATACCGTGGCTACACCGCCGATATTACACGCACCATACCGGCAAGCGGAAAATTTTCACCAGAGCAAAAACAGATCTATGATATTGTTTTGAATGCACAGGAAGAAGCGATGAAGATTTGCAAGCCCGGTGTCCGTTTCACAGATCTTAAGAAAGCAACGGACAGGGTAGTGAACAAAGGATTGAAAGATCTGGGCATCATCAAAAGCGAAACCGAAAAGCATCTGTACTATCCTCATGGATGTTGCCACCACATCGGACTGGCCGTTCACGACCGCGGTACTTACGACCAACTCGAACCAAATATGGTGTTCACCATAGAGCCAGGAATTTATATTCCTGAGAACGCAAAATGTGACCCTAAATGGTGGGGAATCGCGGTGCGTATTGAGGATGATTACCTGGTGACAGCCAATGGTTGCGAGCACCTTTCAACTCTGGCTCCGAGAACCACCGAAGACATCGAATTATTAATGGCGCAGCCCAGCGCGCTGGATGACTTTATTCTACCCGATCTCAACGTCGGGAACTAGGTTGGCTATCAACCGTCACGTTTCTGCAACATCGCGAATTCCTTGGCGAAATATGTAAGGATGATATCTGCGCCAGCTCTTTTGATACTAAGAAGGGTTTCCTTCATAACGCGTTCACCATCGAGCCATCCCCGTTCAGCTGCGGCTTTGATCATCGAATACTCACCACTGACATTATATGCCGCTATTGGAAGCGTGGAATTCTGCTTCAGCAAATGAATGATGTCAAGATATGCAAGGGCTGGTTTCACCATCAGAAAATCTGCTCCCTCTGCAGCATCCAGTTCCGCTTCGAGTAATGCTTCAGTTCGATTGGCGGGATTCATTTGGTATGTTTTCTTATCACCGAATTTTGGCGCAGAGTCCAGCGCATCGCGGAACGGGTTATAAAACCCACTCGCATACTTCGCAGTGTAACTCATGATGGACACATCCGTGAATCCATTCTCATCAAGTACAGACCTTATGTAGCCAACGCGTCCATCCATCATATCGGAAGGGCCAATGATGTCAATTCCTGTTTCGGCCTGCGCCAAAGCCATCTTGCCAAGAATCTCCAGCGTTTTATCATTTACAATTTTCCCATCCTCCACCAATCCGTCATGACCATCAGAACTGTATGGATCCATGGCGACATCGGTCATGATACACGCTCCGGGAAATTCCTTTTTTATTTCGGTTAGCGCCTTCAGGTAGAAGAATGATTTATCGTAGCTGCGCGTGGCGAATTTATCCTTCAGCGAATCTTCAACAGCAGGGAATACATCGAAGCTTTTAATCCCCAGCGCCATGCATTCTTCGATTTCTTTCAGCATCAAATCTGTAGAAAGACGGAAGATTCCGGGCATAGATGCGACCTCGACCTTCTTTTTTGCGCCATCTATTAAGAACAGAGGAAAAATCAGATTTCGCGCTTCAACCTTAGTTTCTTCGACCATATTTCGAATGGCTTCAGACTTGCGGTTGCGTCTTGGCCGGCGGCTTTGATTGATCATTGGAAAGTATTTACACCCCAAAAATACTTAAGGCGCGGGAAAAATGGCCTCAAAATATTCATTTGGCTGGCGACTGTTATTATCGGGAGGAGTTCCCGATATTGGTATGGCCTTTTATCTACCTCCAACGTACTACATACGGTATGATACGGAAAACGCTTGCCCTTACCCTGATATTCTTCGTGGCTCTTAATATGCTGGCTTTCGTCCATGCTTATAAGTTCAGCCACTTTTCGTCAACCTCAAAAAATCGAACGGATCCGGCAAATTTGAGCCCCATCGTAAAAACGAAGATGCTTTTTACAGGCATCTCCAACCCAAGGCCCACACGCCAGGCTGTTCCACACCATAGCTTCAACACAGTTCAAATTGAAAGCGATGTGATGCTTGAGGCCTGGCATATCACGACAAAATCTTCAAAAGGAACCGTCATACTTTTTCATGGATATGGTGGCGAAAAATCAGCGCTGATTTCGCGCGCTGAAGAGTTTACGCGACTGGGTTTCAATACATTACTGGTGGATTTTATGGGTTCCGGGGGTTCTGAAGGTGAGATTACCACCATAGGTTACGCCGAAGCATCCCAGGTAAAGGACTGCTTCGACTACATTGCCCAAACGGGTGAAAAGAACATTCACCTTTTCGGAACATCGATGGGCGCAGCTGCAATTCTGAAATCGATGGATGATCACATCTTCTCGCCGTCGTCCGTAATTCTTGAATGCCCATTTGGTTCTCTATACAAAACAGTTTGCGCACGTTTCGATATCGTCGGAGTTCCCTCTTTCCCAATGGCAGGGATGCTGACTTTCTGGGGAGGTTTCCAGCAGGGATACTGGGCATTCAGCCACAACCCGGCGGATTATGCAAAGTCGGTGAGCTGTCCCGCCCTTGTCCTGTTTGGAGAAGAAGATGATCGCGTCAGCCTGGAGGAAACGCTGGAAATTTATAAGAACCTGAATGGTCAGAAAAGACTAATCACCTACCCAGGAGTTGGTCACAACATCTTCATACCAGAGAATATGGATC
>JAEYXN010000243.1 GCA_023431285.1 Bacteroidota bacterium | reverse complement strand
CGCTTGGACACCCTCTTGGCGCTTCAGGTGCGCGGATCATTACATCGTTGATCAATGTACTCAAACAAAACAATTCTTCCGTAGGTGTCGCCGGTATCTGTAATGGCGGCGGCGGGGCCTCAGCGATTGTCGTCGAGTTGATCTAAGCAACAAACAATTTATCAGAAAGCCGGGCGTTATGCGTTTGGCTTTCTTTCTTCCGTTCAAAGTATCTTTGCCGTATGACAAAGTTTTTCTGCCTGATCCTGTTACTCAGTCCGTTGTTCTGCCTGGGACAGCGAGAAGTACGTACCTACCACGATCCCCAAAAGCGGAAAGTGCAGGAGATATTCTTTGTTCAGGAGGATGATGACTCGAAATATGTCGGCAAATATCAGCGGTATTATGCCAATGGTAATCTTATGGTGGAAGGTAATTTCGACAACGGGATAAAATCAGGCGAGTTCAAAGAATTCCACGAGAACGGAAAACCCGCAAGAACACTGACCTACGTGAACGGCTTACGCCACGGTCCTGTCCAGGTGTTCGATGAGGATGGAAAGCCCCATCAGAAAGCATATTATCAGAACGACAAACTCGCGGATAGTATCCAGCTCTATTTTGACAACGGCATGGTTAAGCGCGAGACATTCTTCGTGAAAGGAAAACCGGAAGGCCTTGTAAAGGAATATTACCCTTCGGGGAATCTCAAAAAGGAAATCAGCTACCACGATGGAAAGCCTAATGGAATCACACGCACTTTTTATGAGGATGGCAAGATCGAAACAGAAGGAAATTACCGCAATGGTATCCTGAGCGGGTTCTACAAAACGTATTATAGCAATGGGCAGCTCGAAACTGTTTCCACCATGGATGAAGGTTCGAAGAACGGCCAGTTCAAATCCTACAACCGTGAAGGCAGGCTTGTCCTTGAAGGAAGTTTTTTGCAGGGAAAGCTTCATGGTCTTAATACCGCATATTTCGAAAGTGGAAACGTCCGTCACAAATACGAATACAACGAGGGCAGAAAGTCAGGTACCAACATCGACTATTTTGAGGACGGCAAAGTGAAAATCAAGGAAGAGGTTTCTGGAAACGGAGTGGCTTCGACGATTACAGAGTTCGATCCTGCCGGAGTGGTGGTCTCAGAAAAGAGAATGAAGAACGACAAAGCAGAGGGGGTATGGACCTTCTACTTTCCCGGATCAAAGCAACCTATGCTGAAGGAAACCTATCTGGCGGGAAAGCTTAACGGCCAACGTACGGCCTACCACCAGAATGGCAATGTAAAGTCTGAGGAAACGTTCAAGGTAAATGTGCTGACAGGTCCTTTCCGCAGTTATCACGAAAACGGCAAGCCGGAAAGCGTTGGGGAGTACCGGTCGGGCCGGAAACACGGAGCTTTCACAACATATTACGAGAACGGCCAGGTCCGTGAGCAGGGAACCTTTGCGGCCGATAAAAAACACGGCACCTGGACAGAATATGATGAACAGGGGAAGCCGCTTCGAACAATGACAATGAGGGCCGGGCTCCTGGTGGAACCCAAACAATAGCGGTTTCTTCTACCGGGATTTTTCAGCATTTGTGGCTTCGGAAAATCTTCTAAATTGCGCCTTTCTTAATCACATGCAGGCAATCAAGGAAACGCAGTTTCAATTCCCGGGACAGACTGGCTTTTACAAAGGTAAAGTTCGCGACGTATACTACTTTGGAGAACTAATGGCCATGGTCGCCACAGACCGGATTTCCGCATTCGACGTCATCCTTCCCCGCGCCATTCCGGACAAGGGAAGGGTGTTGAATCAGATTGCCGCCTATAACCTGGAAGCTACCAGGTCCATCGTTCCAAACTGGGTCATCTCCTCCCCTGACCCTAACGTGACAGTTGGTTTCAAATGTGAACCCTTTGCCGTCGAGATGGTGATCCGGGGATACCTGTCTGGGCATGCAGCCCGGGAATATAAAGCGGGAAAAAGAACACTTTGCGGTGTGTCTCTTCCGGAAGGCCTAAAGGAAAATGACAAGCTTCCCGAGCCCATCATCACGCCTACCACAAAAGCGCATGTCGGTCATGATGAAGATATTTCCCGTGAAGACATTCTTCGGAAGAACATTGTTTCCGAAGCCGATTACAAAATGCTGGAAAATTATACGCGCCTTTTGTTTAAGAAGGGAACTGAGCTTGCCGCCCAGCGGGGTTTGATCCTGGTGGACACCAAGTATGAATTCGGTAAGCACAATGGAAAGATCTATCTCATTGATGAGGTGCATACCCCCGATTCATCACGGTACTTCTATACGGAAGGTTATGAGGAGCGCCAACGTGCCGGCGAAACGCAGAAGCAATTGTCGAAGGAGTTTGTTCGTCAATGGCTTATAGAAAATGGATTCCAGGGCAAGGATGGACAAAAGGTTCCGGAAATGACCGATGAAATTGTCAAGTCTATTTCCGGCCGCTATCAGGAACTGTATCAGAAAATGACCGGCGAGTCACTTGCGCCGATAGATTATAGCTCGATCAACCAAAGAATAGAGCAAAGCATCCCGAATTCGATAAATTCCATTAAATTGGCACGATAGACTTCCGGCATCGCGCCATCAAAACAACTAATTGGGTGATCCGGGGTTAAAAACGATTCTTATGAAATACACCGTCGACAAGCAGGAAAAATACACTATGCTGAAGCTGCATGAAGAGAAGCTTGACTCCAGCGTAGCGCCAGGACTAAAATCGGAATTGATTACACTGCACGCAGAAGGCACGAGAAATATTGTCCTTGATCTCGGAGAGGTAAAGTACACTGACTCAAGTGGTCTCAGCGCATTACTTGTGGGAAACAGGATTGTGCAGGAGGAAGGTGGTATTTTCGTTCTTGCCCATTTGTCTGATCACACGATGAAGCTTATTAAAATCTCTCAACTCGACAGCGTTTTGAATATTCTTCCGACAGTTGAAGAGGCGATCGACACAGTGTTCATGCATGAGATTGAAAAAGATCTCAAAGGCGGCGAGTCGAACTAAGCAACATTAAACAAAAACTATAAACCAAAACTGACGACGGTTTTGGTTTTTTGCTTTTATGATGAATGAGTTTTAAGATCACGATCCTGGGTTCAAGTGGCGCAATGCCTGCATATGGGCGGCATCCGTCGTCACAGCTGATTGAAATTGAAAATCATTATTTCCTTGTTGATTGTGGTGAAGGCGCTCAGATGCAATTGATGAAGTCCCAGGCAAACCTTCACAGGATCAATCATATCTTCATCAGTCATCTTCACGGCGACCACTATCTTGGATTGATGGGGCTCATCTTTACGATGCATCTCCAACGTCGCGTGAATGACCTGCATATCTACAGTCATCGCGGACTGGATGAGATCATCACGACACACCTGCGTCACTCACAATCCTCGATTTCTTTTCAGATCTTCTTTCATGTGCTGGAGCCTGGTGCCGCGATCATTTTCGAGAACGACCTGATGACGGTGGAGACCATCCCATTGAAACATAAGATCCGTTGTTCGGGATTTTTGTTCAAAGAAAAAACCAAACCCCGTCGTATTGACAAAACTCGATTGCCCCAGGGATTGCTGATCCGGCAGATCGCAGAGCTCAAGAAAGGAGTCGATGTAACGGATGAGCTAGGGAACGTACTCTATAGAAACGCTGACCTTACCTTTCCTCCAAGGAAGTCACGAAGTTATGCATATTGCTCCGACACAGCTTTTTTTGAAGAGCTCACGTCACAAATTAGCGGCGTTGATATTCTTTATCACGAAGCAACATTCATCGGCGATGACGCAATGAAAGCCCGGGAAACGTTCCACAGCACTACCATTGAGGCTGCGACAATTGCGCGACTCGCCAATGTTCAACGTCTTTTGCTCGGACACTTTTCAGCCCGCTACAAAGACCTTACCCCTATTCTAGAGGAAGCCAGAAGCGTCTTTGAAAATAGTTTTCTCGCTATTGAAGGAGAGTCTATCGAGATCCCCGATTAATTTAATACTTTCGTCAATGTCCGTAACATCCGATCAGAAACGGCAACGGCTTTTCATTGTCCTCGCAGGGATTTTCATTACCAATGCGCTAATGGCGGAAATGATTGGTGTGAAGATTTTCTCTGCTGAGTCCACAGTAGGGCTGGCACCCGCGCAACTGAATATCTTCGGGTTTGAGATGGACTTTAACCTCACCGCAGGCGTCATCATCTGGCCGGTGGTTTTTATCACGACGGACCTTATCAATGAATACTACGGAAAGCCAGGTGTTAAGCTGGTCAGTTATCTCACGGTTGTATTGATTGCGTATGCATTTCTGGTCCTTGTGTTTGCGATCAACCTCCCTCCTGCCCAATGGTGGATAGATGCCAACAATAAAGATCCTGAGGGAAATCTGTTTAACATGAATTTCGCTTTCGCTAAGATATTCGGGCAGGGTCAGCGCATCATCTTTGCATCAATCGTCGCATTCCTGCTTGGACAGCTCGTTGATGTCTATGTATTTCAGAGATTAAAACGCGTTACCGGTTCCAGATATCTGTGGCTGCGCGCAACGGGGTCGACACTGATTTCTCAGCTCCTTGACAGTTTCGTTGTTTTGTATGTGGCCTTTTCCGGTATCTTCACTGTCGGACAGATCAACGCAATCGCAGTTACCAACTATATCTACAAATTCTGCATCGCGATCCTGCTGACACCGTTGATCTATGTTGGTCATGCGATCATCGACAAATACCTTGGCAAGGAATACGCCGGGAAGATGATGAAGGAAGCATCGGAAAAAAGTCAGAAGTTCTTTTAAACTGAATATTGATAAACGCTCAGGGGTGCTGTGGCTTACGCCGGATGTTGTCGAGGATAATAGCCGTAGCCGTGGCCGCGTTCAACGATTCAGCATGACCGAAACGAGGGATGGTAATCCGATCCGTGACAAGCTTTCCGAGTTCTTCAGAAATCCCGCGAGACTCATTTCCGATTAATACGATACCTCCTCCTTTGAACGTCTCGGAGTGCACGTTCTTCCCATCGAGAAACGCTCCGTAGATCTTTCGCCGTGAACTTCTGAAGAATGTGGCGAGGTCTTCATAATGAACCCTCACACGCGCAAACGAACCCATCGTTGAGCTGATTACTTTCGGATTGTAGAAGTCGGCGGTCTCCGGACTTGCAATCACAAGGTTGATGCCGTACCAATCCGCAGTCCGTATGATTGTTCCAAGATTTCCAGGGTCACGTATGTCATCAAGAGCCACGACCCACTCGCCTTCATGAATCCGCACTGGTTCGTCCGGCTTCATACGCGCCACCGCCAGGCCAGCATCATTTGATTGAAAATCCCCGATGCCTTTGAGTTCGTCCTCCGAGCTTTCAAAAATTTCGGCGCGCAGCCCCATAGGTAGTCCGGATAGGAACGCGCTGGTGCCCACTACCATCATCGTCTCGAAATCCGATTGGAGGAGCTCGCGCACACTCTTTGCTCCCTGCACCATAAAACATTGTTCCTGTTTCCGGTATTTCTTTATTTGCAGAGATTTAATGAACTTAATTCGGGCTTTTGAAAGCATTGTTAAGGGTTGAGCACATCGAAAATTAGATATTTTATTTTAATCCTGTTGCCAGTAATACTGTCGGGGTGCCTCGGTACCCGGCATTTGAAGGAAAATGAGCGCCTTCTCCTCCGGCAACGGATCGTCAACGTGCCATCGACCATTGACCGGGAGGAAATGAGCGGATACTACGCGCAACGTGAAAACCGGAAGTTCTTATGGGTCATGACGCCGTTGGTCGAGGTCTATTATTGGGGAGAGCGAAATTACGACCCTGAGAAGTACGTAAAGAAGAAGGCTAAAGTTGACGAGAAGTTCGATCGTAAAATCGCCAGGACAGGGTCACAGAAAAAGATTAACGAATACGAGTTCCGGCGGCAGAAAAAGATTGAAAGGCTTAATAATCTCATCGAGAATGGAAACCTCCGCATGCAATGGGGAGAACCGGTAGCGGTATTCGATAGTGCATTGATGGCAAGCTCCGCGGAGACTTTTGAAGATTATCTTTTCTCCAAAGGGTACTTTAGAAATCGGGTTACCGCTCAGGTCAACTATCCACAGACGGGACTCAATCCGCGGACTGTCACCGTAGCCTACATTGCTGAGCCAGGACCAGCGTTCGCCATCGACTCCATCATCTACGAGGTGCCCGACTCCCTTATGTTACGGCTGATCCTCCAAAGCAAGCGGAACAGTCTGTTGAAAGAAGGTAAACGTTATGACCAGTCCGACCTCACCCTGGAGCGCGACAGGATGGACGCACTCATGCGCGACAACGGGTATTATGATTTCAGCAGGCAATACATCGACTATCAAATTGATACCGCAGCCCTGGCCTCCGATCACCGGATACTTCTCAAAATTATAGTCAACGAACCGGCTAAGCGCGGATACCATAAACAGTTTACTATCGACTCCGTGAACTTCACTACTGATGCGGGCCCAACGGCAGGAAACTTTATTGAAAGGAAGTCGCGCACATACCGCGACATCAATTTTCATTATGCGGAAAAGAATTACAACCTGAAGATCCTGAGCCAACGTGTCTTTCTGCAAACGGGCCAGGTCTACAGCCGCACGCGTACCTTTAATACACAACGACAACTTTCGAACGTAGACGCTTTCAAATTTATCAATATCAATTTCGACACCGCAGGGGGAAGATTTATCGCCAACATCTTCTCGAGCCCCCTTCCGCGATATGAATGGTCTAACGAGGCAGGTGTCAGTGTCACACAAGGATTTCCGGGTCCATTCTATTCCTTGGCATTCAGAAAGCGAAACATTTTCAAAGGACTTGAAAACTTTGAACTCTCAGGGAGATTTGGTTTTGAAGGGGTAGCGTCGGCGACTGCCGGAGATGTTTACAAGAGTCTTGAAGCAGGCGTAAACGCGTCACTCACCTTCCCCCAGTTTCTCTTTCCTTTCAATGAACGAACGCGCTTTAAGCTCGCGGAATACAACCCGAAGACAAGGCTCACAACAGGATACTCCTTCACAAGCCGGCCTGAATATACCCGGTCCGCAATTTCTTTGAACGCAGCCTACACCTGGCAGAACAACCGGAACCGAGCATATTCTCTCACCCCACTCAGCATCAGCGTCATTGACACATCATCGGTTTCAGGCGCGTTCAAATCTTTCCTTTCAGAGCAATTGGAAGCAGGCAATTTCACGTTGTATAACTCGTTCAGGCCATCCTTCGTGAACAGCGCTATCTTCTCTGTTGCCTGGAATCAAAACGAATACGGAAACAATGAACGAAGCTCAGGATTCATACGTGCCACAATAGAGAACGGCGGACTTATCTGGAACTGGCTCGATACTGCCCTGGTGACCCAATTCGATCTGCAGTACTTCAAATACTTGCGATTCGGCTTAGATATTCGTCGAATCAATGTGATCAACTCTAATACAACGGTAGCCTATCGGTTCAACGGAGGATTGGCTTACTCCTATGCAACGAACAAAAGCTTACCGTACGAGAAATTCTTTTTTGCAGGAGGAAGTAACAGTGTCCGCGCCTGGAGACCAAGACGTCTCGGCCCTGGATCATACAAACCAGAGTTCAGTACGAAGCCTGATGTTGATGGGCTCTACAGCTACTCTATCGAAAAACCAGCAGATATCCTGCTAGAAGCTAGTCTGGAGGTAAGAAAGAAACTTTTTGGTTTTGTAAGTGGAGCTATTTTCATTGATGCCGGCAATGTATGGCTGTTTGAAACTCTGACGAAGCGAGCCCTTGTGGGAGGAGTCGAACAGGAAATTGCCAACGGCAACGCGCAATTCCGCCTCGATCAGTTTTACAAAGAGATTGCGGTCGGGACCGGTTTCGGATTGAGATTCGATTTCACTTTCCTTATCCTGAGATTCGACGTGGGGATGAAGGTGGTGGATCCTGCCCGCGATGAGAACGATAGATTTGTACTTGATAAGGTTCGTTTCTGGAAACCTTACGCCGTTGAAAGCAATGGCGTTTGGACAGACTTCAAAGAACCAGTGATCTACAACGTCGGAATTGGTTATTCTTTCTGAACAGATTCAAATAACCCTTCAGTACTTCAGCCACAAACGAAACTGCTCTGTCACTTTATCCGACGTTGGAAGCATGGCGCGTTCCAGGTCTGCGTTTAATGGTACCGCTGGAAGATCAGCAGCGCCATATGTCCAGACTGGCGCATCGAGATATTTGAAACATTCTTTTGACATTCTGCCCGCAAGAGACTCAGCGAATGAATTCAGCAAAGGTTCTTCAGTGAGGACGAAGGCCCGGCTGTGTCGCCGGACTTCAGCGATGATAAGGTGCCAGTCAATTGGATTGAGTGTTCGAAGATCAACAACAGATACGCGGCCCGGAAACTCCGCAGCTGCCTCCAGTGCCCAGTACACTCCCATTCCATAAGTGATTACCACGCCGGCGTTTCCGTCCTCGACCATCGCGGCATCCGCTTCACGAACAACCAACGCCTTCCCTAGTGGAACCATATAGTCTTCGTCAGGCTCGGTTCTCTTCGCCTCTGCCGTGCCGGGAACTTTCGACCAATACAGTCCTTTGTGTTCAAGCATCACCACAGGGTTGGGATCATAGAAGGCAGCCTTCATTAATCCTTTCATATCTGCAGCGTTGGAAGGATATACGACTTTGATTCCCCGAATGGCGAGCAGACTTGACTCAATGCTTCCCGAATGGTAAGGCCCGCCTCCTCCATATGCTCCAGTCGGAACCCGGATCAATGCCTGCACGGGAAATTTTCCATTAGAGAGGTAACAACTCTTGGATAACTCTTCGACGAGCTGATTAATACCGGGCCAGATATAATCCGCGAACTGAATCTCGACAATGGGTTTCGCTCCAACGGCTGACATACCCGCCGTCGACCCAATAATATAGGCCTCCTGAATGGGAGTATTGAACACTCGGTGATCACCATATTTCTGTGCGAGTGTCGCTGCCTCACGAAACACTCCGCCAAGTCGACGTCCGACATCCTGACCATAAAATAACGCTTCCGGATGTCGATCAAGAATTTCGTCAATGGCATGCAGGGCTGCGTCAACCATCATTACTTTTCCCTCCCTCGCGCCGGAGCGGTTGCCTAGTTCCTCAACGATTGGTGTAGGCGCAAACTCATGTGCCTGCACTTCTGAAAGATCCGGATCATCAGCAGCCTTCGCCTTCGTAAACGCGTTTCGCACTTCGTCAGCAATGCTCTCTTCCAAAGTAGCAACGACATCAGCAGTTTCACCATTCTGAATGATCCACGCACGAAGCAGTTCTACCGGATCGCGCTGACGATGCCCTTCAATATCTTCTCCCCTATACCATTCTCTTCTTACTCCAGATGTATGATGGCCAATGAGTGGACACCTTGCATGGATCAACGCGGGCCCGCGTTCAGCGCGCACTGACGACATCGCTTCACGAACGGTCTCGTATGATTTCCAAAAGTCACCTCCATCCACAGCATATCTCATCAGGCCTTTGAATCCTGCGGCATACTCAAAAGCATTCATTGCTCTCATTTCTTCTCCTGAAGCTGATATTCCCCAGTCATTATCCTGAACGAGATAGATGATTGGAAGCTTCTTAAGAACGGCCATCTGAAACGCCTCAGCAACCTCTCCCTCTGTCACAGAGCCATCGCCCAGCGAACACATCACCACTGATTGCAAAGAGGGATCATGCTTCCCCTGCTTCTCCAGATATTGTATTGCGTGTGCCATCCCCGTTGCGGGAATCGCCTGCATGCCCGTGGCAGAACTTTGATGAGGAATTACAGGGAACCCCTCTCGCCTTAAGGAGGGATGACAATAGTACGTGCGGCCTCCGGAAAAGGGATCATCGCGCTTGGCCATCAGCTGCAGCATAAGTTCGTAGGGCTTCAAACCCATGGCAAGAAGCATCGAGTCATCGCGGTAGTATGGCGAAACGAAATCATTTGCGGTGAGCTGCAATCCAGTAGCTACCTGGATCGCTTCATGGCCGCGGGAAGTACTGTGGACATACCTTCCTGCGATCTCCTTCTGTTCATCGTAAAGCTCGGCCATGAATTTGGCTGTGAACATCAATGAGTATGCTCTCAGTACAAGATTCTTTTGAACAGCTGGAGCGACGGTCTCTACGGATGGCATAACAGAACGGTTTGGTCTCAGGTCTAATATACAGAATTACTTTTTTACACGATTCCAGTTCAAAACGGCGTACGGGCTTTGTCATTATAGGGTAAACTGCATCTTTGCATAGAAATATCGAAGTATGCAAAAGGAGCACATTTCCGGGGCATTTGCAGAATTGCAAAAAGACATTTGCGCACAGCTTGAAGAAGCCGATGGCATTGGACGATTCAGAGAAGATAATTGGGAACGTCCCGGAGGAGGAGGCGGTGCGTCGAGAATAATCACAGATGGTAAAATAATCGAGAAGGGTGGGGTGAACTTCTCCGCTGTGTGGGGAAAAACTCCGGAGCCCGTACTCCGATCAATGATGATCGACCCCAATAATGCTCCCGGTTTCTATGCAACAGGTGTGTCTATCGTGTTGCATCCTTTCAATCCGATGGTTCCGGTCATTCATATGAATGTGCGCTACTTTGAAATGACAAACGGTCAATGGTGGTTCGGCGGTGGAATTGATCTTACACCTCACTATGTTTTTGAAGAAGATGCGAGGTTTTTTCATCTGAGACTAAAACAAGTATGTGATAGTCATGACGAAAGTTTTTATCCGCGTTTCAAGAAATGGGCTGATGATTATTTCTTCATTCGTCATCGAAACGAGACAAGAGGTATCGGGGGAATCTTCTTTGACCACCTTAACGAGAAAGATCGTCCTTCCAAAGACCAGTGCTTTCAGTTTGTGATCGATGTCGGGAAATCATTCGCCCCAATCTATACTACGCTAATGCAGAAGAACTCTACTTTGCCGTTCACTGATGCCAATAAAGAGTGGCAATACCTTCGTCGCGGGCGGTACGTTGAGTTTAATCTTGTATGGGACCGGGGAACCAGGTTTGGGCTGGATACCGACGGCAGGACAGAGTCAATTCTTATGAGCCTCCCGCCGCAGGCGCGATGGGAATATGATCACAAACCGGTTGATGGATCACCAGAGTCATCAACGATCTCCTACTTAAGGAAAGATATCGACTGGATCTGACGCGTCTACAACGCTATGGCTGCTGGCTCTTCTAAAAGGCTCATCGTCCAATAAATGTAATTCATCCGGCGATGCGCCCTTCCGGCTGAAAAAGGAAATATCCGCCTTTGTAATGATCTCCTATTTTGTTCCTTTGTACCACAATTGTCGCGGTTTTATAACCTAGTCTGTCTCTAAGTCCCACTAATGTTTAACTGCCGCCAGGCAAAAAAAGAATTTGTTTTTTATGAAGAAGACCAGGACTCTCCAATCCCGAGCAGCCAAATTCCTCACTCCTGCCCTTGCGCTGTTTATGTTCACGCAGTGTAACCCGGAAGACCCTAAAATGGAAGAGCAAATCTCTGCGAAGGCCGAAACTGAAATCGCTGCAGAAAATGCATCTGCCATGAGCTTGACCATTGACGGCGTGCATACAGTCATTACAACTCTTGAGGATTGCAAAACCTGTGATTTTGTAATTCCTGAAAATGCCACCGAATTTGATGGCAAAGCCCGCGGAGTGAAGCCAGGCCAAGCAATCTGTCTGGAACAAAACTTACGATATGGAAATCTGCGCCTCATTAATCTGGAGGGCACTGAGGACAAACCGATCGTGATCGCCTACGGCACTAAAGAAGCCGAGCAAACCGCCATCAACTAAGCATAACTTCTATAAAAAAAGCCCGGAATCTCGCCGGGCTTTTTCATTTCTAAGTTGTTCCTATCCGCTCTGCGAGATCCTTCGTCCTGAGCAATACATCCCGCACACCATTTACTACACTGATCAGCGACGACAACTCTTTGAGATACCTCCTTACCTTTTTCTTCTTAGCAACCGAAGCTTTATGATCCTCCAGCGGACCTAACAACTCTTTGACAAGCTGCTCCCGGAAATAATCAGTGGCCTGCGCCACTCTCTTTCGGGCTGAATCGTAATCCTGCTGGATAACAAGATGGCGCAGCTGAAACGCAAACTTCTCTCCTACTTCTGTTAATTCCGTTGATTTGGATTCTAACTTGTCCAACAATTCCCAAGCCTCATCCTTGTCCACAGTCTTTCGCCCGTCGACGAACTCCCGGAATTCTACAAAAGCGTTCTGAAGGACTTCAAGATCAAATATTTTCAAAACGGTTTCTGCAATGTACTGTTGTCTTTCAACTTCAAGCAATGGCCGCAAACGCGACTCCGACATCTCTCTTGATGCGAACTCAAGAATACGTTGGTCTGTAATTACCGCACTGCGGGATATTGTGGATCGGAGGACCAATCCTTCCAGCGTAGTACACCTGCTGAGTGCCACATAGACCTGCCCCGAAGCAAATGAACTTCCGGCATCGATAATGGCGTGCCGGAACGTCAGCCCCTGACTCTTGTGAATTGTTATAGCCCATGCTAAACGCACGGGATATTGAGTAAACATTCCCAGCACCTCTTCTTCAATCGCGCCCGTCGTCGTATTCAACGTGTAACGCATGTTCCTCCACGAATCCTTTACAAGCTCAAGTTCGCCTTCCTCACCTTCAAACTCGACAAAGATGCCTTCTTCTCCTATTCGTGAGATGGTTCCAATCTTTCCATTATAATAACGCCGCACACGTTCGACATCATTCTTTACAAACATGATTTGTGCGCCCTTCTTCAACGTAAGATTCCGGTCTGTTGGAAATATTCGTTCAGGAAATTCACCTTCTACAGAAGCCTGGAATGCACGCGCCGTATCCGTCAGCTCCAGAAGTTTCTGTGTGTTGATACGGTCTGCCTTGTCGTTGTGCGTGGTTAGAATGACATACTTCATTTCGCGTGGCTGAAAACCAGGATCAAAACGATCGTTGAGAACTTTAAGATCTTCATTCGTCACTTCGTTGCTCCTGACACGGTTAAGTATCCCGATGAAGTTTTCATCACGCTGACGGAAAATTGTCTTTAACTCGATGTACAGTGGCTGAAGCTCTTTCATCACCAGTGCATCGAAGAAGAAAGGACTTTGATAATAATCCCGGAGGATCGACCACTCACTGGGTTGAGCGACCGGAGGAAGTTGGAACAGGTCACCAATGAATACGAGTTGCACTCCCCCGAATGGCAAGTCTTCCCGTCGGCGGAAATGTCGAAGTACGATGTCGATTGAATCCAGTACGTCGCACCGTACCATGGATACTTCATCAATGATTAAGAGGTCAAGTGCGCGAAATATTTCCCGCTTTTCTTTCTCAATGCGCAGATTCTGAAGAAGCGAGTACCTATCGGCCAGCCTGCTATCGTAGGCACCTTTGTTCCTGGGAATGAATGGTGTAAACGGAAGTTGAAAAAACGAATGGATCGTTGTGCCACCTGCATTGATCGCAGCTACTCCCGTCGGCGCCACAACAACAGTGTTCTTGGACGTCGTGCTTTTGATTCTTCGAAGAAAGGTTGTTTTTCCAGTCCCTGCTTTACCAGTGAGAAAGAGAGAACGGGAAGTTTGAAGCACAAACTTTTCTGCGAGATCAAAGAGAGGATTGCTTATGAAAATAACGGGCTCTTCAACCATTCAGCAATATATAGAGAATTAAAAAACCTGGAATAAGTTTTTACCTATTGTAAGGAAATCAGAATAATATGAACCTCAAGACTATTAAGCTCGACCGGGAGAAATACCATGAATATGTTGAAGGAAAGGAAATCACTTTCCCTGCAGCAGCCATCGATAATAAGGATGATCTGCAGGAAGGCGAGCACGTACTTGTTTTCCGCGACACTGTGGCTGCGAACACAAACGTATCTCCCCCCAAGAGTGAGATGCAATCACAATATATTGGCGTAGAGGGCATGATCACACGGGCTAACATTCAAACCAGCGCCGGTGCTCAAATTGCTGTCCGTAAAATCTAATGTATTGAAAGCCAACCTGGCACATTATTTTTTTGATGTCCTGAAACACGGCCGAGCTTTAACTGACCGTGCAAACTTAAATGATTGTTTATGATTCCAGAAAAAGTGATATACACAGACGGGCATGATGTTACCGTTACTGATGCAAAGTTACAGGTGAAGAATCAGGAATACCTTCTTCACGGTGTGATTGCATGTGGGATGAAGATCCTCCAACCTAAGAGAGCACCAGCTATTGTTCTGCTGGTCCTGGGACTTGGCCTTGTAATCGCAGGCGCAATGGGTGCGTTCAACCCTGCGAATGTTCCGGACACTGAGGTTGCGGGAAATATTTTAAGTGCAAACACCTTGGCGCTCATCGCTGGTGGCGTGCTAGCCTTGATCGGACTTTTGATCCTTGGCGTTACCCGCGAACGTTATGCGGTACGCATTGCAACAGCTGAAGGAGAAAAAGACGCGGTGGTGAGTGATCGCAGAGAATATATCCACCAGATCGTTGACGCGATTAACCAGGCTGTGCATTATGTTCGCACGCAAACATCATCGGACTACATGGATATGCGTAGTCCAGGTTAAAGTAATTTAACTACCCTTTTAAGAGGCTGTCTGATTCAGAGACAGCCTCTTTTTTTGGATCAAAACTGAAGAAGTCATTGGGCGCATACAAAAAAGAAAAGCACCACATAATGCGATGCTTTCCCCAGTAAGATGAGATTATCTCCTACTTGTTTGAGTCAGAAAAGACTCCCTTTCCTGTTCTCGAAGACTGAGTGCTACCAGTCGTTGATGAAGTCTCAGTAGAAGAGCTACCCAGCGACGATGTGCCGCTCACGCCAGCACCTGCATAGCTGCTCTGCGATGTGGTTACACGAATACGGTTTTCCACGTTCTTCACGCCGGACACCGACTCAGCGATATCTTCCGCTCTGCGTTTCGCTGTTCTTTCGTCAACGGATCCGCTAAGCGTTACTTCACCATTCTGGACGGTGACATCAATCTCAGATGCATCAATGAACCAGTCATCGCTTAGCTTGTCGTTAATATCATCTTTAATTCGTTCGTCGGAACGAGTGTAGTTCTTAGGACCTTTGCCGCGGTGCATTTTGTCCATACGGCGCCTGCGTTCAGCATCTTCATCCCCAAACCATGATGACACTTCATCAGCAGTTCTATCCCACCAGTTTCGTTCATCCTGGCCACGGTTTGAATCGCGGTCGCGCCAGTTGTTTCCCCAGTTCCGATCACGGTCATAGTCGCGTGATCCATAGGTGCTGCCGTAACCCGATCCGATGCTGCCACTTCCATAGGACGGCTGACCAAATCCAGATCCACCGCGGTAGCTTTCCTGACCGTAACTGCTTCCGGAGTTTCCGAAGTTGCTACCATAGGAATTACCCTGATAGTTGCCATAGCTGTTTCCACCATAGCCGCCAGTCCATTGGTTGCTTCCGTATCCGCTTCCTCCACCGTAGTTCTGATAACCACCTGGAGAATAGCTTTGTCTTTCACGGCGGTAACGGGAACCTACTGATTCTCCGAAGCCAAAGCTTCCTGAAGATCCGCTGCGGTTCTCATTGCTTCCATAGTTGGAATAATCTCTGTCGCGGTCAAAGCTGGACTGTCCGCTGCTGTAACCACTGTTATAGTCATAGTCCCGATCATATCGACCGTCGCCATATGTATTTCCCTGGCCATAGTCTTGTCCTGAACGATTCCAGTCTGAACCCTCGTTCCGACTACGGTAGTTGCGGTCCCCTTCACGGTTTTCCTGCCCGGAACGTTCTTCATTCCAGTCCTGATTAGAGGAGCGGTAGCCACCCCAATTACGATTTCTATCTGCCATAAATTCGAATTTTAAAGTGAAAAATAGATTCGGGCCTAAGGGCGAAAATGTGGTGCCTGATGGCATTTCAGCCAATGCACGCGTTTGTAGAGGGCAGGCCACGTCTGCTTCAAAATTCAACGCAGTGGATAAGCGCTGGTTGGTGATACACAACCAGCCTGCTGACAGAGGGTTCGTTTACAGGGCGTAATAGTCATCCCTTTCCTTCGTTGATGAAACGTAAGGATTGCGAAGAACTTGCGCAGTCTTTGCTGTAAAAACATTTTAGCTTTGTTATGAGGGATGAAAATGTTTTTATCCGAATCATTCATCGCCTGACGTATTTGAACTTAAAGAAGATCTGCTGATGCGAATTCTCTTCACTGGAATAATCCTGGTTTCTTCTCTTATGACGTTCCGCTCTTCCGCGCAGACGCCCGGGACAGTTGTGCCTGCCGCACCGCTGCAGGTAGTGGATACTATTAAGAAAGAAACACCTGCATCGGTACCCGCTGGCAATTCACAGGTATCGTCTCCGCGTAATTATAATTCGATCATAAAGTCGAATGCGATTACACGAAAAGGTTTATTCTGGGTCCACAGAGTGAATGACACCTATTATTTCGAAGTGCCGGATAGTCTTCTTGGTCGTGATTTACTGGTTGTAAGCAGGATTGCACAGGGGGCAGCAGGCGTACGACCAGGCTATAGCGGTTACGCGGGAGACCAGATTGGACACACTATCATACGGTTTGAAAGAGGTCCGTCGAACAAACTTTTCCTTCGCCGGGTGACTTACGAAGAGAATGCCGGGGATACCACGAATTCAATGTATAATGCTGTGCTACGTTCCAATCTGCAACCTCTTGTCGCCGCATTCGGGATCAGCGCGCACAGTCCGCACGATCGCGGAAGCCTCATAGACGTTACTGACTACATAAACGGTGACAATGATATTTTCTTCTTCAACGCTGCCTCAAGAAGAAATATGAAAGTCGGCTCGCTGCAAAGTAACATGTGCTATATCAAGGATATTAGTTCATTTCCCATGAACGTTGAGATCCGAACTATCAAAACTTACACACAGACAACGTCGAGAGATAATTTTACGCTGGAGCTGAACACATCAATCGTTCTTCTTCCGAAGAAGCCAATGCAGAAACGTTTCGCCGACCGCCGTGTTGGATACTTCACTGAACGATATACTGATTACGACGCAAACCCACAGGGGGTAAAGGTGGTGAGTTACATCAAGCGATGGAGACTCGAACCTAAGGCTGAGGATGTAGAGAAATATCTCGCCGGAGAGTTGGTCGAGCCTAAGAAGCCGATCGTGTTTTATATTGACCCGGCAACGCCGAGGCAATGGATACCATATTTGCGAAAGGGAATAGAAGATTGGCAAATCGCTTTTGAGAAGGCTGGTTTCCAAAATGCGATCCTCGCGAAAGAAGCCCCAAGGGGTGACGAGAATCCTCACTGGAGTCTGGAAGACTCGCAGCATTCAGCCATCGTCTATAAGCCTTCGTCAATCGCTAATGCTGCAGGACCAATCGTTACTGACCCACGGAGTGGAGAGATTCTCGAGAGTCATATTAACTGGTATCATAATCTTATGTCTATCCTTCGACAATGGTATATGGTTCAATGCGGACCCAATGATCCAAGAGCGCGACAGATGCGTTTTGATGAAAATCTGATGGGAGAACTGATTCGCGCAGTGGCTACTCATGAAGTCGGTCATGCTTTAGGTCTTACCCATAATTTCGGATCAAGCTCATCTGTTCCTGTAGAGAATCTGAGAAACCGTGAATGGTTGAAGCAGAACGGACACACGCCGTCGATCATGGATTACTCGCGGTTCAATTATGTTGCTCAGCCTGAAGACAGCGTAGATGTAAGAGACCTCGTTTCCCGCATAGGAGAATATGATCTCTGGGCTATCCAGTATGGGTACCGTTGGTATCCCGACTTGAAAACTCCGGAAGCAGAGATTCCTCTCCTCAATCAATGGATCATATCGACTTCCGCAAACAACAGACTCCGCTTTGGTTCGGAGTTTGCAAATTCGGATCCCCGCTCTCAGACGGAAGATCTCGGAGACAACGCTATGAAGTCCGGAGAATATGGCATCAAGAATCTGCAACGAGTGGTACCGAATCTCATCGAATGGACACATACACCTAATGAAGGTTACAGGAATCTCGCTTCGATGTACAAGGGTGTCCAGGATCAATTCGAGAATTACCTGGGTCATGCGCTTGCGTATATTGGAGGAAAGTATGAAACAAATAAATCGGTTGAGCAACCTGGTCCGATCTATCAGCCTGTACCGGTTAATCTGCAACTCGAAGCAGTCGATTTCCTGAGCAGGCACATACTGCATACACCAAAGTGGCTTCTCGACACTGCGATCCTTGGACGGATCGGATCATCACCGACAACGATAGTCAGTTCATCGCAGGAGATGGTGTTAAACAGTTTGCTGGGTAACGAAACATTAAGACGTCTGACGGAGTCTGAGGCAATGTATGGCAGTGAAGCTTACCGACTGATTAATTATATCAATGATCTTGATGACGCGATGTGGACGGAGCTTCGCAGTGCCGACGTGATCGACATTCACAGAAGAAATCTTCAACGGTCTTACATCGATAAACTTATCGACCTGAGGAATCCATCAAAGCCCTATCGTGAATTCCGTGATGTGGCGCCGATCCTTGAAGGCAAGCTCGTGGATATCCGGGATCGTATCAAGCGCACTATACCTAAAGTGAAGGACCCGATGACCCTTTATCATCTTCGCTATATTCAGCAGAAGCTTGATGGTGTCATTAAAAATTAATATTACTCCGACAGCTGTGCAGAGGTTTCAAGATTTGCCAGTGTGTCGGAGATCATAAAGACGACGAGTTGAAGCACCTGAAATAAAGAAAGCTTCTTCCCTCCCGGGAAGTGTACACCGCGGGTACTCAATTGTTCTTCATCGCAATGATCCATTCTTAAAAGGCAATCATACAGCTTATCGCGAAGTGTTTCACGTAAACTTTGTTGTGAATCCGTACGAGCATGATCAATACTACCCCTGATAGACTTGAGTTCTTCCTCAGTGAGGATTCGTTGCCCCTCCTCCTTGCTGATGCTGCGCTCATTCAGTGGCAACGATAAAATGTATTCGAGTCGCCAATTCAATAAATGGAAATCGTCGTGCTGAGGCTGACTCAAAAAGAGTTCATCGCCGTCGAAGTGTTCATCGACGCGGGCGAAACTTCTGATCAGATCGCGGATATGTGGCTTATGGTCTGTGTGAGGTGTCATACTGTCTTTGGTTTTGCCTCACTTCTTTCCAGCCGTTCTATATCAGAGCAACGGGTCGGGAGTGAGATACCGGAAATAAAAAAGCCCGGAAAACTGTCCCGGGCTTCTTGTGATATTTTCTCGTTCTGATCTCATTGTTTATGATACGAGCACACACCCGGGACTGGATAAGAG
>JAEYXN010000187.1 GCA_023431285.1 Bacteroidota bacterium | reverse complement strand
CTTCATGAAGAGTCTTAAGTGTTTCCTTGCGTTGTTCCATTTTTGCAGATCTTTTTGTTTTGAAGTGAGGAATCTCAAGAACAAAAGAAATGGATATTAGACAATCCGCATTTATGTAGCAGACGATTGGTGCATCACTTACCTTATTTTGGTTCATCGCTGACCGAGATTGTCGCCAAATCCTTCTAGCGATGTCAAAGATCGATACCTCTTTGCTTGCAATAGCGTCTCACGATTTTCATGTATTCCGTTCGGAAAGCGATGCGGCTTAATCCATCTACACTAATCGATTCCTTATTTTCTTTCACTGCAGTGAGAATTGAGTCGACATAGAATTTCTCAAGGAGGTGCTCGGCCTCCTTCACGCTTTTGTAATGTGTCTGTTTAAGGGCGGGTTCAGCAAAGACACGGGAGAATTCCTCCAGGTTCATTTCATATGGTTCCTTCTCGAAGAATGAATCGAGATCGGTCTGAGGGTGTCGCTCAATCATTTCCCTTGCGACTTTTAAGCAGAGCGCTTGTTCCGGCGTTGGAATTCCTTGCTTGTTCAAGTCGGCCTGAAGCTTCATCCAGTTGATTCTCTTTTTCTTCATCATTCTTTGTCCTTCGTTTCAGCTTTGAACTTTATGTAATCGTACCGCTTGACATACTGGTAAAACTTCTCAATATCTTTTGGAGATGTGAGGTCGTAGTAAATGCAGAATCCTTTGACAGCCTGGTAACGGTTTATTCCAAGAGCTTGCTGCGCCTTCACCCAAATCAACAAAGATCTTTTGAATTGCTCCTCGAGGTAAATTTCGATTTGACTCAATCTCACAACTGATGGAGACCTCTTCGCTAGTGTGTCGGACAGCTCGAAGGTCACCAGGTCAAACAGAGTTTCGTCTTCTTCTGGATCTCGCTTTCTCTCAGGGATTTCGCGTTTGTCAGTCATTAACGCGAATACAAATTTTCCTAACGATGTTCCCTCCTCCAGATAGTACGGATACTCTTTGCCCTCAAACAATTCTCTCTCAAGAAACCTGGATAGGTGAAACGAGAGCTGCACATTGAAATACTTCTGCATTTTTCCTAAGCTGCTTTTGGGTACTCCGTTACTTTCAAAAAGCGACGGCGATTCAGTGGGTATCGCAGGATGAAGTTCTCGGCATTGGCGCGATCATAAAACTTTACTGCATTGTGGGGTTTACTGGATCCAATGAAGATGAAAGCGGATCCCGTTTCAATCAGGAATAGCCCAGATCCCATTTGCCTCTGCTGGCATATCTCGATAAGATAATAACCGCTCATATGCAAAATGGCTGATTTTGGTCCCCTACATCCCCTACATCCCTACAGGCCCCTACAAAGCGCGACAGTCCCCTACAGTATATTTCCTTAAAAGCCTTTTTTTTGAAAGAATTAAGTGATGTAGGGTGTAGGGGCTTGTAGGGGCAGATTTTTAAGAGTTGTCGCCAAAAACCACAATCAGAAAGGCAAATCATCTGTTTCATTGAAATTTGGGGGATTTTGTGAATTCTTATGATTTCCTGCAGTTTGTAGGGGATTGGTCCCATTTGTAGTGCCGTGTAGGGGTTGGCCCGCCTGTTTCCGGGCGTTCTCCCCGTCGATGTACTCTTCTCGCTGCTTCCAGTAAGCTTGGTTCCTTTCTCTTTCGGCCACCCTGGCATATTCAAGGATGGCACCCAGATCGATCTGCAGCCGCTTATAATCGAAAACATGACAACTCAATGGACTTGAACCTACCTCAGAGAAGCGCGCATTCTTAAACTCTTTAAAACTGCCGCTATCCTTCAATTTTTGCATGAGGGTAGAGCTTCCGAGTCCAGGAGAACGATACTGTCTAAGATGACGTTCGAGGTAGGCACCATGAATTTCCTTCCAGCGGATATAGAGTTCATCGTCGACTAAGCGATACTCTTTCCCATGCTTAATTGTTCCATCGTTTGCCATAAGAAGAACGATGTCCCAAAACCGTTGAGTCGCGGATCCAGTGTCCCGCTTCTCGGCTTGGATAAGGATGGTCGATAGGAGAAAATTGCAGAGATCGGAATAACTGAAAGGAAACGTTAGGTCGAGTATCTCGAGGCTCTTGTAGGTCGAAAGTATTACGGAGTAATTTTCAATCATTCGGTCCGGGATCCCCGAATGCTTGCCTTTCACTTCCTTTTTGAATTCACTGAAGACATCCTTGAAACACCGTTCGAAATTTTCCTCAAATCCTGGACGGAGTTGCAGGAGTTCCGCTGTGACTGAAGTAATCCCCTCCCGATTTAAGAGCGTCAACCTGTCGTAAGAATTAACGACGCCTTCATCACGGATGTTGGCGTGATAATCCATCAGAATAAGGCGCTGCATCAATGGATCGTCATTTGGATAACTGTTACCGGTGATGAACGCACTGGAATTGATTGGCACCGTCTCCGTCCCGTACTTACTGTCAAGATTAGATCTTTCGTATCCAAATCGATCGTAAATGCCGGTGATGGTCTTAATTATCGCCATATCCAGTTCATTGATAAACTCCTCGAAGACAGCCATCGCATTGACATATTGCGCCATCTTTCTGATCTTCCCTTTATCGGTGTTGGCCCTTTCAGACAGCTTCAACGGCGGCTGAGGATCGCCCCACAAATACTGCAGATACATACCCACACGGCTCTTACCTGATCCGCCCTCGCCGTACAAAAAAAGCATCGGGAAGTTTCCTCTGATCTTAAAAATGTGATCACTAAACAACGTCGCTATTCCGAAGAGTAGCGCGACTCGACCTGCATCGCCAAAGGCCCCACAATAAAGAGGGCTCCATTGATCGAAACGGGTGTTACCTTCTTTGAAGAAAAATTTCTTTTCATTCAAATGGAGGTACCGATCTGTTCCAGGATGATAAGGAATAAAAAAATGCTTGTCGTTGAACTCAACAATTCCGTACTCATCAACAGGATAGAATTTTCTACTGAATAATCCATTAGAAAATGCGAAGAAGGAGTCGCGATCGTTCCACCCCAGCACGTCAATTTGTGTACTCGCTCTCTCTTTGGCCATAAGCTTGCTCTTGATCTTTGCAAGATCTCCAGCTTGGCCGTCAAATAGATAATTACCCATACCTTCGGTCAGGTCCTTGAACACCTGCAAGCTTGAGAGCTGCTTCGTATCAACATCGGTAGTCACCTTCCTATTTTGAACATTCACTAATTCAATAACTCTTTTATTTTGCTTTCCTCTAGTGATGTGAAATAGTATTCGCATAACGAAATTACTTTTCCGTTCAAGCACGCACTTGTCAGGATTGCCCAGGCTATCTCGCACCCAACGCGCAAAAAAATAACAGTTGTTGTACTCGAGGTGATGATATTCGCGGATAGATTCAATATCCTGCTCAGTCAGTTCATCGGTAATAACCCGTCCCGACCTTCCAGGCTCATTGATTACATATGTCCAAACCTCGTCGTCTGTGATTGCAACCTCAAGTCCCCTCTCCTTGCACAGTTTGATGAATGTGCCGGGCTTCTTCTTACTTTTCCGGAGCGCGTCACACCATATCTGGTTGAGTTGTTCCTGGTCAAGCTGCGTCTGAAAAAGACACACCTGGTTGAAAAGATTCTTACCCTTATCCTTGAACTCGACAAGCGAATATGCGATGGTTGTCACGGTCGTTTCATCAACCAGGTTCACCTTACCGGTGACTATCTGCTCGACCAGACTACAACATTTTACGAAAAGATTGTTGAGTGAAACAGGCCACACCTCAGGTGTAGGCGATGCGACATCACCGGTGTCCAGGTTGATATTTAGTTCTTTTCCCGTCGAGTGATCTTTGTGGCGATGGATCTTAGCCATGCTGCTTGACGTTCTTCAATGTTAGGTACTTCATTAAAAATTCCTGCTGCACTTCATCGTCATGTGCGGACTTGATGATGTAGCTACACGCTTCCGTGAGCTGCACTTTCAAGTTCAGGTTGATGAGCTTGTAGAGTTGCACGAGTTCGTCGA
>JAEYXN010000212.1 GCA_023431285.1 Bacteroidota bacterium | reverse complement strand
GGTGGTAGCATAGCGAGATGCCATTTTCTTTCAAAAGCTTTCCCGCCTTACTGAAGACTTCAACAGCTTCTTTGATATTGTTGATATCGAACTTATCTCCGTCATGCGGTATCCAGTAGCACACCACATACTTCGCGTTAAATCTTTTTGCTTCTTCGACTGCTTTCGACGGATCGTTTTTCAGTTGATCGTAATCTGCACCGACACTCACCACTGTAATGTTGTTCTGCTTAAGCAGCTTCTTATACTCTTCCAGCGGAAGTCCGTAAGTACCGCTACCTTCCACCTCGGTGATCTTCCATTCCTTCACCTTGCCGAGGGTGCCAGGTACATCCTTTTTGAACTGTTCCCGAAGCGAGTATAGTTGTAGTCCGATTTCCTGCGCGATGGAAAATTGAAAGGCAAAGAAGAATATGATGGTGGTGATGAGAACCCGGGTCATAGGATAATTGGGAAAGAGGAAGTTATCGAAGAATACATAGTCAATTTACCATAAATTCATTCAAACCTCAAAGCGTGCAAGTCATAGATCGTCTTCGAAAGGATCAGGAAATTTTGTATCTTCCGAATGAACACAACTATATGAAGGAGTTTTTGCGAAAAATCGGACTGCTGGACACTCTCTCCGTTAATCTGAACATCGACAGACGTGAATTCACGAACGCACTCAGGAGTAGTGTGGAAGAAGGAAGCATTGGTCCGTTCTCAGAAATTGGCGATGTGTTCTCGCGGAGTAAAAAAGAATACAAGGGGCACGTAGGTCTTGAAAGCTTTAGGATTGCACGGCGACGTCGGCTTTTTGAAATGAACTCTGTACGTGCGGTGGCGATGGGGAAGTTTCATCAGAACGATGATGTACTCAGCGTGGAAACGGAGATCAGCGGTTTCACACATTGGATGACCTTTTTCCTGGTGATCATACTGCTCTTCTATGTGACTTCCGCTGTTACCATTTTCTCCAGCAATGAACAATCAGACGATATCCTCGGATTTGTATTACCTGCTTTGCTCGTCCACGGTCTGTTTATGATTGGAATTCCATACTTCCTGGCACGACGCAGCGTCAAGAGGTTGAAGTATGATCTGGAACGTGAGTTGTATTACCTGGCGGGGGCGGCGGCAAGAGTTCGTTAGCCTTACGATTATGAAAAGAACTCTCCTTTTGTTGCTGGTCTGTGTTCATGCCCTTTGCGCATCCGGACAAGATGTTGAAAACACCTGGATCCGGATCAACCAATTGGGCTATAAAGCGGGAACTCCGAAGGTCGCGATCCTGACTACCAAAGCATCCGTTTCTCCAGGCACCTTCGGGCTCGTGGATGCGTCAACTGATCAAGTGGTCTTTTCTGCCGGGGCGGGGAAAAGCTTTGGTGCTTACGGTCCGTTCTCAGGAACATGGCGACTGGACTTCACTACATTCAGAAAGCCGGGACAATACTATCTCCGGGCTGGCGATGTCCGGTCACCGGAATTTACAATAGGAAAAAGTGCATATGATGGCACTGCTGACTTCGCGCTAAACTATATGCGCCAGCAACGGAGTGGCTATAACCCGTTTCTGAAAGATTCCTGTCACACCCGCGACGGTTACACCCTCTATGGCCCTATGCCCGATGGTACATTCGTCGATGTCTCCGGAGGATGGCATGACGCGACTGACTATCTCCAGTACAGTGCGACCTCCGCGAACGCAACGTACCTCCTATTGGCCGCATACCGCGACTTCCCAATGGTCTTTCGTGACAAACACCTGGCCAATGGGCTGGAAGGAAATAATAAACGCCCTGACGTGCTCGACGAAGCCATATGGGGTCTTGAGTGGCTTTCCAAAATGCATCCGCAAAAAGACTGGATGTTCAATCAGATCGCGGATGATCGCGACCATACAGGTTACCGCCTTCCGAACAAAGATTCTGCAGACTACGGCTATGGGAAAGGAAAAGGCAGACCTGTCTACTTCGTTTCAGGAGAGGTTCAGGGTCTCGGCAAACACAAAAACAGAACGACCGGGACATCTTCAACGGCAGGGAAATTTGCCACCGCCTTCGCCCTTGGCGCACAAATCTTCTCGAAAGAACATCTTCTCTTTGACTCCCTGCTCGGGAAGGCAAGGTCTGCTTATGACTTCGGACTGGCCAAACCCGGAGTGATGCAGACAGCGCCGAACAAAGCGCGATATTTTTATGAAGAAGACAATTGGGTTGATGATATGGAGCTTGGTGCAGCCCTGTTGTTTCAAACTACGAAAGATCAGCGCTTTCAATCCGAAGCACTCGCTTACGCAGAAAAAGAAAAAATAACGTTATGGCTGGGCGCAGATACCGCAAATCACTATCAATGGTATCCTTTCATCAGTTTCGGTCACTATGAACTTGCCTCGCACAGCGAAGGAAATATCCGTAAACAACTCATTGCTTATTACCGGGAAGGCATTGATAAAGTCTGGCGGAAGGCACAAGGTAACGCGTTCTACCGCGGGATCCCTTACATTTGGTGTTCCAATAATTTTACGGCAGCATTTGCCATTCAGTGTTACCTGTACCGGAAGCTGAGCAACGATAATCAATATTATGCGCTGGAGCAGGCTTGTATCGACTGGCTCTTCGGATGTAACCCCTGGGGTACCAGCATGGTGTGCGGTCTGCCATCTTCCGGTGATTCACCAGTGGACCCGCATTCTTCCTTCAGCGTCCTGCATAAGCTTCCTCTCGATGGCGGACTTGTCGATGGACCTGTCAGTGGCCATATCTTTAACTCATTGCTAGGCGTTACCCTTTCGGAGCCCGACGAGTATGCAGCGTTTCAATCCGATCTCGCTGTATATCACGATGACTATGGCGATTACAGCACGAACGAACCAACGATGGATGGTGTCGCCTACCTTA
>JAEYXN010000179.1 GCA_023431285.1 Bacteroidota bacterium | reverse complement strand
CCTTGTATCCGAATATTTTTCAGATACTTCCCCTCTGAGTATCTCTGCCATTAACGTCCAAAATTTGTAACCTGCAAACATGTTAAATGGTTCATCTTGTTGATAAAGATTTTACTTTTGCAGGCAGCTATGATCCACACAAATTTCACACCAGGTCCGTCACAACTCTACTTCACCGTAGAGGATCACATGAGAACAGCATTCCGCGAAGGAATTCCATCGTTGTCGCATCGAAGTAAAAAATTCGAAGCAATCTTCCAGGAAGCATTCGAAGGTCTGCAAGCTCTTCTGAACCTTCCTCCGGGATATCAAATGTATTTCACTTCTTCCGCCACTGAAGTGTGGGAAAGAATAATCGAAAATCTCGTGGAAGAAAATTCGTTTCACCTGGTCAACGGATCTTTCAGCAAACGTTTCTACGAGATCGCCGTTCAGTTGAAACGTAAACCAACAAAGGTAGAGGCTGAAGCAGGAAAAGGATTCAGCAACGTCGATGTTCCCGGATCTCCCGAGTTGATCGCAGCTACTCATAACGAAACAAGTACAGGTGTAGCCACTCCGTTAGATGTTATCTACGCCCTGAAGGATCGCCATCCCGAAGCTCTTCTTGCCGTAGATGCGGTGTCGTCACTGCCGTATCCTGACTTCGACTACAACAAACTTGATACTGTATTCTTCTCAGTACAAAAAGCGTTTGGTCTTCCTGCCGGGCTCGGTGTATGGCTTGCAAATGAAAGATGTGTCACGCGCGCGGAAAGCCTCCTCGCGAAAGGATTATCGATCGGATCATATCACACTCTGCCAAGTCTCAAACTGCATGCCGACAAACGTCAGACACCTGAGACGCCAAATGTGCTGTCGATCTATTTGCTCGCAAAGGTCGTTCAGGATTTTCTCAGACGCGGAGTCTCCACTTTGCGTCGTGAAACAGAATACAAATCCGCGATCCTTTACCAGGAGCTGGCCAGTCACCGATTGATTAAGCCATTTGTAACAGATCCTCAACATCAATCCAAGACAGTTATCGTTGCAGATTGTGGACTTCATACCGAAAGGCTTTCCAGGGCGTTGCAGGCAAAGGGACTATTCCCTGGCGACGGCTATGGATCGTTGAAAAAAACACAACTGCGCTTCGCAAACTTCCCGGCCCATTCGAAAGAACAGTTCGAGTTGCTGGTTGACACAATTCATGCCTTTGAGTGATTCGTAGCAATACGGCGCCGCTGGCATCATCTGTGTTTTTACGTTTGAAGGATATCCTTATTTTGCGGCAACTAAACTAAGCGACATGCAAAGACTTTCTGGCATTTTATTATTGCTATTAGCTCTGTCACCAAAGGCATTCGGCCAGATTGAGAGATGGCAGCAGCGGGCGGAATATGTGATGGACGTCAGACTCGACGTAAAAACGCATAAACTCACCGGAACACAAAAGCTCACCTATTACAATAACTCACCCGACACCCTACGGAAAGTTTATTACCATCTTTTCTTCAACGCCTTCCAACCCGGCAGTATGATGGATGTCCGATCTCGTAATATAGCGGATCCGGATCGCAGAGTATTGGACCGTATCAGCAAGCTTTCTGAAAGCGAAATCGGATACCAACATATTCTCGCGCTGAAACAGGACGGAAAAGACATCTCCCATCATACAGAAGGAACCATCCTCGAAGTCACTCTAAACAAACCGCTCCTTCCAAAAGCAAAGAGTGTTTTTGAAATGAAGTTTGAAGCGCAGGTTCCGGTCCAGATCAGAAGATCGGGCCGCGACAACCGCGAAGGCATTTCCTACTCTATGGCTCAATGGTATCCCAAGCTTGCAGAGTACGATTATCTGGGATGGCATCCTTATCAATACGTCGCGCGAGAATTCCATGGAGTGTTCGGAGACTTCGATGTGAAGATCACCATCGATCCTTCATTCGTTATTGGAGGAACAGGGAAACTGCAGAATCCCGACAAGATTGGATTTGGTTATGAAAAGGCGGGGACCAGTGTCGCAAGAAGTACAACTGACCACACCTGGCATTTTGTGGCTAAGAATGTGATTGACTTTGCATGGGCCGCTGACCCGGATTATATCCATGACAGAATGCAGGTCCCCAATGGACCAGAGCTCCATTTCTTTTATCAACCAAAGAATGCCGAGAACTGGAAGAAAATGCAGCCCATCGCTGTGAAGCATTTTGAATTCATGAACCGCACCTTCGGTAAATATCCATACGACGTATACTCCATCATTCAGGGCGGCGATGGCGGAATGGAATATCCCATGTGTACATTCATCCTTGGCGATGGAACGCTTGATGGTCTGGTAGGCGTCACTGTACACGAGGCTTCGCACAGCTGGTTTCAGGCAGTGCTCGCATCGAATGAAGCGCTTTACCCTTGGATGGACGAAGGTTTCACTGATTTCGCGTCACATGAGTTTGAAGTCACGCTCTCCGATGAAAAACCAGATCATCAGGGAAGCTACAACGGTTATTTTGCACTTGTAAAAAGTGGCCTACAGGAACCTCTCAGCCAGCATGCGGATCATTACAACACCAATCGCGCATACAGTACTTCATCGTACAGCATGGGAACAGTATTTCTTCACCAGCTGAAGTACATCATGGGAGAAGAAAACTTCTATAAGGGAATGCGGCAGTATTACAGCTTATGGAAGTTCCGCCATCCCGAGCCCCACGATTTTATCCGGGTAATGGAAAAAGTCTCTGGCCTTCAGCTGAAGTGGTATCTGAGTTACTGGATCAACACCACCAAACGTATTGATTACGGTATCCAGTCCGTTGTGGAGAATGATGGCAAGACTTTGGTCACCCTTCAACGTCACGGAGAGTTTCCGATGCCCGTAGACCTCGTAGTCACCTATAATGATGGATCGAAAGAACTGTTCTACATTCCATTGAACGAGACTCTCGGAAACAAACAAATTGAAGACAAGGACCTCGATCGTCAGGACCTCGTTGCGTGGCCATGGGTCAATCCTTCTTACACAGTAGGGATCAATAAAAAAGTCTCAGAGATCGCATCCATTGAGATCGATCCGTCGAAAAGGATGGCTGATATAGACCGCAAGAACAATCGCCTTGACATTAAAGGCGGATTGCGTGCGTACGAGAATCCGACACGTTAACCAAAGTTGTCAAGCCTTTATGGAAGCGGACAGAGCACGGAAGGAAATACAGGAACTGACAGAGAAGATCAATTATCATAACGATCTCTACTATCAGCAAAGCAAGTCCGAGATCAGTGACCAGGAGTTCGACAAGCTACTCGAAAAACTGACCGCCCTGGAGACACAGTTCCCGGAGCTTATACAGCCCGACTCTCCTACGCAAAGAGTCGGCGGGACGATTACGCGGGAGTTTGCCACTGTGTTCCACCGTTACCCCATGCTTTCCCTGGCCAATACCTACAGCCCGGATGAGCTGCGCGACTTCGATGCGCGTGTCGCCAAAGGGTTGGATGGCGAACCTTATGAATATTTCTGTGAGCTTAAGTTCGACGGAGTATCCATCAGCCTTACATATGAAAACGCCGTACTCGCCCGCGGAGTAACCCGTGGTGATGGTGTGCGGGGTGACGACGTAACCAACAACGTCCGGACTATCCGCAATATTCCGCTTCGTGTCAAAGGAAAAGACATCCCTGTATCATTTGAAGTAAGAGGGGAAATCTTTATGCCGAAAGACGTCTTTATCCAGTTGAACAAGGAACGGGAAGATATCGGCGAAGAGAAATACGCCAACGCAAGAAACACTGCGTCGGGTACGATAAAGATGCAGGACTCTTCAATCGTGGCAGCACGGAAGCTCGACTGTTTTGCTTACTACCTTCTCGGAGATGAATCCGGGGTGGAGACACACGCTGACGCAGTGAACAAGCTGGAGGAATGGGGATTCAACGTATCCCCTACCTATCGAAAATGCAAGGACATTGCTGAAGCACTGGAATACATTGAAGAATGGGAGTCCAAACGCAACGAGCTGCCCCTTGAAACCGATGGCGTAGTCATCAAGGTGAACAACATTGAGCAGCAGGTTGCCCTGGGATTCACTGCAAAAAGCCCGAGATGGGCAATCGCCTATAAATACAAGGCACAAAGCGTAGCGACAAAATTGAAAGGGATCACCTACCAGGTGGGTCGCACCGGAGCGGTTACACCTGTCGCTGAACTCGAACCCGTTTTCCTCGCCGGTACCACAGTGAAAAGAGCTTCCCTGCATAACGCGAACGAGATTGCGCGACTCGATCTTCGCATAGGCGATTACGTGTTCGTAGAGAAAGGTGGAGAAATTATTCCGAAAGTCACCGGCGTAGACATGCCGAGGCGCGACAAATCTTCCGTTCCGGTTCAATACATCGACGAGTGCCCCGAATGCAGTACGAAACTCATCCGTTACGAGGGAGAAGCCGCGCACTATTGTCCCAACCTCAATGGATGTCCTCCTCAGATCACCGGCCGAATCGAACATTTCATTCAGCGTAAAGCGATGGATCTTAATTCTCTCGGAGAGCGCACCATTCATCAGCTTTACTCGCTTGGGCTTTTAAAAACACCTGCTGATCTGTATGACCTCACCCGTGAAGACGTCCTTCGTCTGGATGGTTTCAAGGATAAGTCGGCGAAGAACCTTCTTGATGGTATCGGGAAATCAAAAGCCACTCCTTTCGAAAGTGTTTTGTTTGCTATTGGTATCCGTTACGTCGGAAAGACTGTGGCAGAAAAACTGGCGCGTTACTTTAAGAACATCGATGCCATTGCCAATGCGAGTCTGGAAGAACTGAAAGCCGCTCCCGAAGTTGGCGACAAGATCGCGGAAAGCGTATTCAGGTTTTTGCGTGCGAAAGAAAATATCGATGAGATTGAACGCCTGAAGAAAGCTGGTCTTCAGTTCGAAAGCACAATGAAGGAGCCGGTAAGAGAAAGCGATACACTGGGGAATAAATCATTTGTGATCTCCGGAACGTTTGAGAACTACGAACGTGATCAGCTTCAGGACATCATCGTCCGCAATGGAGGGCGTATCGTCTCCGGTGTATCAGGCAAGCTCGACTATCTTGTCGCAGGAGACAACATGGGACCGTCCAAAAGAGAGAAGGCGGAAAAGCTTGGAGTGAAGATCATTTCCGAAAAGGAATTCGAACGACTTTTGAAAGGAGAATCCATTTAACGTATCTATATTCGGAAATTATTAAAAGACAGCCCGGCTCCATAGATGAAGCATAGCTTCCTGAAATATAAAACCAACCTTCTGCTAAAGAAGCAAAAGACCGCCAGGAACAGTGTACCGTGGAAGAATGCGCTTACTACCGGAATCATCTTCACCGTTGAGGATAAGCAGAAGCACTTCGCGATCAAGGATTTCATCAAGAAGCTGGAGAATGAGGGAAAACACGTCCAGGTGCTTGAATACCTTCCCGAGAAAACGGAGAACTACGAGTTTAAATTCGACTTCTTCAGCGAAAAGGATGTGTCGTTCTGGGGAAACATTCAATCCGCGAACGCTATGCAGTTTGCCGATGCCCCATTTGACTTCCTCTTTTACCTGGATCTCCAGCCAAATGAAATGATCATGAACATCCTGGCCCGCAGCAAGGCAAAATGCAGGGTGGGAAAATACTTCGATGACGGGAGCCGCTTTCTGGAACTTATGGTCGACTCAGTTAGCAACAACCAGGCCCTCCTCGAGACACTCTACAAATACGTGTCGCAATTGCGATAGTCTCCCCTCAAATATTTAAAGGCCGTCTCGGAGTTTCAGACTTTCCCGTTATTTTTGGGCTCACTTTTTTTGACAGTAATGAAGAAATTATTTGGAACCGGCGTAGCACTTGTAACCCCTTTCACAGAATCGCTTGAGATCGATTTTAAGGGGCTTAAGAAGCTGTTGGTTCATACTTCGAAGGGAGTGGATTACTTCGTCGTCATGGGGACTACGGGTGAATCACCAACCTGTACGGCCGAAGAGAAGAACCGGATCCTGGATTTCGTAAAATCAAACAATCACAAAGGTCTTCCCATCGTCTATGGGGTTGGCGGGAACAATACCACAGAGGTTGTGCATACGCTTAAGTCTACCGACTTGTCAGGCGTGACTGCCATTCTCTCGGTAAGTCCTTACTACAACAAGCCGAGCCAGGAAGGTATTATTCAACATTACAAACAGGTCGCTGATCAATCGCCTGTACCGGTCATTCTATACAATGTTCCCGGAAGGACAGCATCGAATATCACTGCAGATACAACTTTGAGACTGGCAGAGCACGGAAACATCATTGGTACCAAAGAGGCTTCCGGTCAACTTGAGCAATGCATGAAGATTGTAAAATACGCTCCCAGGAACTTCATGTTATTATCCGGCGACGATATGCTCACCGTGCCGGTCTATTCCATCGGCGGAAAGGGTGTCATTTCTGTGTTGGCGAATGCTTATCCTATGGTATTCCGCAAAATGAAGGAACATGCGTTTGCCGGTAACTTCAGTAAGGCTGCCGCTGAACAGCTTAAGCTTATAGAGATCAATGGACCTATGTACGAGGAAGGAAATCCTGTAGGCGTTAAATACCTTCTTTCTACAATGAAGGTATGCGGCGGCGCCGTGAGACAGCCATTGCTCCCCGCCTCATCCGCGCTACGTTCGAAGATTGATCACTATCGCGGTCTCTGATCATTCCTGTTTGAAAAAGCAAAGGGTAGCCTATTTTCATAAGCTACCCTCTGACAATATCTTGATGGCTTAAGCCTTATTCTTGATCTCCTGAACTTCAGCGCGGATTGCTTGAGCGAGGTTTTTCAGGTCTTGCATGCCTTTCCTTACGCGGGTTCCGGCGGCGCTGTTGCCCTTATTATAAAACTTGTCAATATCTCCTTCCAGCGAGGTAATGAGATCTTTGAGCTCTTGAAACTTTTGCATTGTAGTTGAGTTTTAGGATTGAAAATATAGTTTCTACTGCCAATTTAACTAAAAACCTTAAAAACCAACCCGCAAAGGCGTTTTTTTTAAACCCCCTTGGTTACAGAGACCAATACCTCTTCTTTATAAAAGCCGCTATCCAGCTTCGTTTTAAGCTTCGAGAATGCATTCAAAGTCTCCTCAACATCCTCCAGGGTATGAGCTGCGGTAGGGATGATCCTGAACATGATAACATCCTTAGGAACAACAGGATAGATAACAACCGAGCAGAAAATATTGAAGTTCTCGCGAAGGTCCATAGACATGTTGGCAGCCTCGCCTACACCCCCTTTGAACAGTACTGGAGTCACCGGTGAACTGGTTGTTCCAATATTAAAACCACGCTCTCTGAGGCCGGCCTGCATCGCGTTAACCACCTTCCAAAGGTTGGCTTTCAGCTCAGGACGCGTCTTCAGAAGCTCCAGTCTCTTCATACCACCGATAACCAATGGCATCGGAAGACTCTTTGCATAGATCTGCGAACGGACGCTGTAACGGAGATATTTCAGGATGCGCTTGTCGCCAGCAACAAATGCGCCGATGCTTGCCATTGATTTTGCAAACGTCGAGAAGTAAAGGTCCACCTGGTCCTGAACACCCTGCTCTTCACCAACGCCAGCTCCGGTTGCACCCATCGTT
>JAEYXN010000177.1 GCA_023431285.1 Bacteroidota bacterium | reverse complement strand
TGTTCATCAAGCATAAGCTGCCATACATCGCGCGGCTGGTGGAGAGCTTCCGCGCAAACCACGACGACTACCAGATGATCGAGCGGGATCTGAAGATTGTGTTCCCACTGTTCGTTGAAGACTTCATCGAACACATCTATCACGAAGAGGACACGCTTTTCAGTTTCATTCATTCTCTGGAACGTGCAGCGCGTGGATCTTACGTCCCTACGAAGTTGTACATGCTGCTTGAGAAAAATTCAATGCAGCGATTTTCGATGGATCACGAAGCGCACGATGACGAGATGAAAGGGATCCGACGTATCACACGCGACTATCAAACCAGCCCTAACTGTCCTTTGCACATCAAGGTTCTATACAACGAGCTGAAGGATTTCGAGAAAAGTCTTGTGACGCATGCGCGGATCGAAAATGAAATCCTGTTTCCAAAGGCAATGGAGCTTGAGAATAAGGTGAAGAAGATTCTTGCCGAAAAATCGAAACTCAACTAAGTCTATTCGAGGATCTCATCTGTAATCACCAACTCGGTGTTGTTACGATGGACGACGTACTTCCGCAACGGGCGCCATGCTGGTCCTCCGATCGGGTTTCCATCGAAATCAAAAAAAGATCCGCAGCAGGTATCAGTCATTCTTAATCCTGTGACGTCTATCCCAACCGTTGAGCACGCGTCATTCGGGTGATAAGAGCAATTTCTTTCGAAGGCGTGGAACAAATTGTTTCCTTTATTATAAAGGATAATACCTTTTACGCCGCCTTCATTGATCAGTTTATATCCTCCTGAAGCCTGGAGGCCAAAGTTCTCCGGGAGATTCAGATTCACAATGACATTGGCAAAACCTACATATGGGATTTCATCATCGCTCATATCGGGTTTGCATGCCGGGAGCATACCCATAGAGAGTATAATCACAACGAGAAAGAAGTTCTTAAAAGTAATCATAGAATCCTTTTCCTGATTTTCGTCCCAGCAATCCGGCATCGACCTTCTGCTGTTGTATGAAGCCCGGCCGAAATCGTTCGTGCCCGAATGCCTGATAGATGGACCTTGTCACAGACAGATTGATATCGATTCCTATCAGATCCATCAGCTCGAATGGCCCCATCCGAAACCCGGCATTCCTCATAAGCGTGTCGACAACTTCCGGGCTGGCGGCCTCCTGTTCAAGAATATTCAACGCCTGAACATAATAGAGTCGGGCTACTCTGTTGACGATAAACCCCGGAGAATCTTGCGCGACCACCGCCGTCTTGCCAATGAAGGAGGCAAATTCCTTTACCTTCTCAACCGTGTCGCTACTGGTTTCATTTCCCTTTACTACTTCAACGAGTTTCATGACAGGAGCGGGATTGAAAAAATGGAGTCCCGCGAAACGCTGGCGATGTTTCAATGCCGTTGCAATCGCGGAGATTTCTATTGACGATGTGTTTGAAAGAAAGAGTGATGACACAGCGCAGTACTTCTCCAGCTCTGCAAAGAGTTTCTTTTTTACCTGGAGATCTTCCACCACAGCTTCAATAATGAAATCGCAGCGGAGTTCGTTCAATTGATTTGTCGGATGTATCCTGCTTAGAATAGCGTCTGCCTCAGACTGTGATATCTTTTCTTTATCAACAAGGGCTGACAGATCCGAACCGATCTTTTTGATGGCGGCTTTGCAGTGATCCTCGTCGATATCGTACAACAGGATGGTGCATCCGGCGTTTGCGCATGACTGGGCGATTCCCCGCCCCATTGTTCCTGCGCCGACTACACCAACCGTTGTGGAAGCACCTGTCATGGCACGGCCTGGAATTGTCTCAGGAACCTGATATCATTCTCAGAGAAAAGACGGAGGTCGTTGATCTGGTAACGAAGCATTGTGACACGTTCGATACCCATCCCGAAAGCAAAACCTGTGAACTCTTCCGGATCAATGCCGCAGTTCTTCAGGACATTTGGATGCACCATGCCTGACCCGGCAATTTCGACCCATCCGGAATACTTACAGACATTACAGCCAGACCCTTTGCAGATGAGACACGAGATATCGATTTCGGCACTCGGCTCCGTGAACGGAAAGAATGAAGGTCTGAACCTGATCTGAATATCCTTGCCATACATTTCCTTTGCAAAGTGATACAGGGTCTGTTTCAGATCGGCGAATCCTACGTTGCGATCAACATAAAGACCTTCCACCTGGTGAAAGAAACAATGGGCGCGGGCAGAGATAGCTTCGTTCCGGTATACACGTCCCGGCATGATTGCTCTGATCGGAGGCTTTTGTTTTTCCATCATCCGAATCTGCACATTTGATGTGTGAGTCCGGAGAAGCATGTCGTCCTTATCCTTTCCATCACCCTTCTCCACGAAGAAGGTATCCTGCATTTCGCGCGCAGGATGGTTAGGAGGAAAGTTCAGCGCAGAGAAATTATGCCAGTCATCTTCAACCTCAGGGCCATCGGCTACATTGAATCCAAGCCTTTCGAAAATCTCGATGATCCTGTACTTGGTCAATGTAAGAGGGTGCAGGTTTCCAATCGTGTTGGAAATCGGCGGAAGTGAAAGATCAATTGAAGTATCAGCGGACTGTGTTTGATCCAGGGCTTCATTAAGAGAAGCAAATTTTGCCTCCGCAGCCTGCTTGAGTTGGTTCAGGATCCGTCCGGTATTTTTCTTTTCTTCTACGGAAAGTTTTTTCAGGTCTTCAAAGAGTTCGCCGATAACACCCTTCTTGCTGATGTATTGCAGCCGGAAGTTTTCCACTCCCTGTTTATCCGACGCTTTGAAGTTTTCAACTTCCTCCAACAATTGCTGAATCTTTTCCTGCATAGTCTTAGTTATTCTTCAGTTTCTTTTGTTACAAGCCGTCCAATGATCAGTCGGTCAAGAATGAAACTGAGTATGACGGATATCGCAACAACGCCTATGATCAATTCAAAATCTGAAAAGCCATTGAATATAACGCTTAGGGCGATGAAAATCAGTTGAAGTATTGCCAGTATGATGGTCGTTTGGGCATGTGACATTCCGAGTCGCATGATAGCATGGTGAATATGACTTTTGTCCGGCTTGAACGGTGATTGCCTCTTTGAGAGGCGTAATATTATGATCCGAAGGGTGTCGACTAAGGGCACTATAATAAAACAGGCGGCCGTACCGATAGAAGCTTTAAACTTAAAGGGGCTGTCGGAGGGAAGGTTATCGTTGAAATCGATAAAGTGGATCGCAAGAATGGCAAGCGTCATTCCGATGACCAGCGCACCGGTATCTCCCATGAACACCTCCGATGGTTCCCAGTTAAAAATGAGAAATGCGAATATAGAGCCCAGCATGGCGAAAGACAGAATAGAAAAGATATAGTCCTGGGCGAGGAAGAACCAGATTCCAAAAGCAAGCAGTGCGATAATGGCGATAGTGCCTGCCAGGCCATCCAAGCCATCGATCAGATTGAAGGAGTTGGTGATCACGATGATCGTGAAGAACGTCAGTGCGATGCTCGCGAATTCAGAAAGCTCCTCGATGCCGAAAAGACCGTAGAAGGATTTTATTCTTAGATCAAACAGGAAGATCACCAGCGAAGCGGACATGATTTGGCCCATCAGCTTGGCGGTTGCTCTCAGGGGAACGAGATCGTCGCGGACGCCGATAAAGAAGATGACGAATAACGCTACGAGGATGAACTTGATATGAGCCCAACCCTGAAGGTCTATCCAGATGAGAGAGGAAATGGCGAATCCAAGAAAGATGGCGATGCCACCCATACTGGGGGTTACTTTCTTATGAATTTTTCTGCGGCCCGGGATGTCGACCAGATTCTTTTGCAGGGAGTACTTTATTATCACCGGCACAATAAGGAAGGAGATAACGAATGATGTAATCGCAGCGGCAAGTTGAACGGCCATATTTGGAAAAAGTGGGTAAAAATAGAAATTTAAACGATACGCCTTCGGCTGATCTTATAAGAATTGTTTATCGCGTGCGTCCAGGTCCGATGACCAACGCCGCTCATCATCGGATCGTACAGCCGGGCCGAATGAATTTGGCGAAGGAGTAGATTCTGATCACAACCGTTGACAGCTTTTCATTCCTGACCTCCCAATGGAACATTGTCCGTCTCGGGAACACGCAGATATTCGGCGAGTTAGAAAGCGAAGCGGGAATCCCTATAAGTTGCTTCCCTGATTGGTGGTTGAAATCTTTGCTTAGCGAATGGTCAGCCGAACAGGGAAAGAAAACTTCTTACGTGAAGTATTTTAAAAACGTATTTCAAATGGAACAAAATGAAGTTCGTCTTCACTCCGTTCTTCCGGTATGAGCGGAGGTCTTCTTTATTGATCTCGATCATTCGGCGGAAGCCATCAGTACTTACACCTCCGAGGCGCATTTTAACCATGATCTTCGGGATGTAGCTATACGACAGGGAGTGTACGTACAGAAAGCGCAACATCAGATCAAAATCCGCAGCAAAGCGAAACTGGAGATCGAACTTACCATACTTTTCATAGGCAACTCGCCTGACAAAGAAGGTGGGATGAGGAGGTGTGATTCCCAGGCGCATCTTGGGGCGACTGAACTGTTTGCCGCGATAATATCGCAATGCCTTGTTCGTATTTCCAGTCCGGAAGTAATACAGATCGCCAAACACACAGTCAGCACCCGTCTTTTTAAACTCTTCCATGACCAGAGAAATAATCACTGGTTCAGCATAGATATCATCGGAGTTCAGGATGCCTACTATTTCACCTGTCGCCATATCAATGGCTTTGTTCATTGCGTCATAAAGACCGTTGTCTTTTTCGGAGACAAAAATGTCTATATCGTTTCCATACGATTCAACGATCTTTTTTGTGTCGTCTTTTGAATTGCCGTCAACGATAATGTATTCGATGTTCGGGTAATCTTGTCTCAGAACAGAATCAATAGTTTCCCTGATCGTGGCAGCGCTGTTATAGCACACCGTGATAATAGAAATCTTCGGATGATCGGCCGCCTGGGAGGGGCCAACGGAACGGTTCATCAACTTTATTTGTATTCGCTTCTCTTGATACGAAAAACTTACGCGAATATTCACTTTTTTCGGAGATAATTTCTCCTTTTGTAAAAATGAAAAGGGTTCTCATCGAAGGTTCGATCTTCTCCCGGCAGGTGGCGAGTGGAATCAGCAACTATCTCAGCAAGATAGTTGAGCATGGAATTGCCGTGGACCACGAGCTCGACTGCAGCGTTCTTTTGGCAGAACCCAACCCGAACAACATATTCTTCAATTACATCAGCCAGCACGGCAAGGTGTTTATTGTCCGCGGAAAACAAAAGCTCTACCGGGATTTCACCATTGGGCCCAACATTCCCGTGGACATCTTTCACAGTCCTTATATGTTTCTTCCGCCGCGAAGAAAAGGAACGGTCAATTTGTTAACTGTACATGATCTGATCAATTTCCAACAGCCTTTTTCTATCCGTGGATCTGTACGCGCTTTGACACTTCGGCTGGCCATCTCACGGGCGGATCATTTCATTTGTATCTCGGACACGACGAAGGGAGAGTTGATAAGAATATTCCCATCTGTTTCCGAGGAACAGATCCATGTCATTCCCCAGGGCATCGACAACTTCTTTATAGAAGACCACGCCGGTGATCCGGTAAGCCTGAATACAGCAAAGCCTTACATATTGTATGTTGGCGCAAGGGAAGGGTATAAGAACTTTTCTTCACTTGTCAACTTCCTTAAAGATTCGATATGGAAGGATCGCGTCTACGTTGTGTGTGTGGGTGGAGGCTCTTTTACATCTGCAGAGGTTAACACCTTCCGGGTCAGTGGCCTCCATAACGTAATTCATCATGCGGGATTCATCACTTCGCCGCAGCTTAAATTTCTCTACAGCAACGCGGTCGCACTGATGTATACATCACTCGCCGAAGGGTTTGGTCTTCCGATTCTTGAAGCAATGGCAAGTGGGTGCCCCGTTGTTTGCGGCAACTTCTCGTCCATGAAAGAAGTAGCTAACGGGAACGCTATTGGTGTTGATGATTTTTCAGCGGAGTCGTTTGAGAAAGCGATGGCTCGAGTTGAAGGATTCACCTCTGCTCAACGGGAAAGGGCGAAGATCCACGCGCGCCGGTTTTCCTGGGAACGAACTGCCAGGGAGACGATGACACTTTACAAGAGACTAGCTTCACCGGAGAAATAAGGTAGGTGCTATCGTTTCACATTGCGGATAATCCATTCCGACAATCTCTTTCCCAGAAGTTTCTTTCCAATTATACTGGCTCTCACATAGCCAATCTGTATTGAGTAGTAAAGCCATTTCTTCCAGTCGAACCCGGCACGCAAAACGATTTGCTTGCGTTCCTGAGTTGAGAGGAGCGCGTTCTTAACGGAGGCACCTTGTGTATAATCAAAATGACAAACGACCTCCGGAACATATTGGAACCTGGCCCCGGCTAAAAATGACTGATAGAAGAAATTAAAATCACTACTGAGGCGGTAATGAAGATCGAAGCCACGCGACTTCATTAAAGAAGCTTTGACGAACGTGGCCTGATGACAGAAAGGCATTTGCTTCCAGAGCTCTGCAACGGGATGAGTAGGCGCCAGCCCTTCGAAAGTATTATACTTCACCATCGCATCACCATAGATTATATCCGTTCCCGCTTCTATGGGTTGTTTGAAGAAATCAAGCGCATTGGCTGAGTAAAAAGAGTCTCCGCAGTTCATGAAATTAATCCACTCACCTGTTGCAGCGCGGATCCCTTTGTTCATCGCGTCATAAATTCCTTTGTCGGGCTCGCTTACAAAATGACTGACCTTACTTCCAAGAGATTTTATAATGTCCACTGACCCGTCAGTGCTGCCACCATCGATAACAATGTATTCAACGTGAGGATAATTCAAAGAGATCACGCTCTCGGCGGTTTTCCTGAGTTCGGTGGCGCCATTAAACACGACGGTCACAATTGACACGACCGGACTTTGGGAACATTCCATCATTGCGAATCAGAATTAACGGGCTTGCGGGCAGAGCGCATCACTGCGCGATAAGAATAATAGAAGATGAACACAAATAAGAACCTCCCGTGAATAGTATAATGTCCGTTTCGCATAAGACAAAGGATCAACATGAGAAGGATACCGTTATTAATCAGCCACAACATCTTTGCCTCATCACTGAGCGCGCATTGACGATAGCTCAACTTATACACATAAAGGAACAACACAAAGATCAGCAACCCTGACAAGCCGGTTTCAGACAACAACCTGAGCGCCATGCTATTTGCGTCCTTCTTATTCAATGAAGAATAATTCTGCATTGGCTCAGGAAGAGTTTTCTCGAAGATCGCCTCGTTCGTACCGAGGCCGCCACCAAGAAGAGGGCGTTCTTCTACAGCGTTCACCGTCACATAATAATTCGACAGAAAAGTGTAGGTACTCAGGTTGACATTCTCATACACATCCCTATCCATAAAATCCTGGTTGAGGGCATAAATGGTATCATCGACACGCACGCGGATTTCAGACACGAGGAGATATGAGAGGTAACCTAGTGCCGCAATAAACACGATCGCCGCTGCGGAGAGTAGAATCCTGGTGATGGTTATCTTATAAAAATAGAGCAGCAGAAGCGCTATAATCAGACCAACATATCCGATCAGTGAAAAAGTAAGTACATAAGAAAAGACAAAAAGGAATGACCAAATCCTTCCCAAGAAATACTTCTTCGGAAAGAAGAGGTTGTGGAGGCTGATAAAAACTATTGGCGCGAAAGTGTAGGCAATAAAAGAAGGCTCGAGGGTTAATGACTGGAACCGGAACGTGAGATTAGTGTCCATTGGAAAAAGCATCTGAAATACTTTTCCCTGTCCTGCCAGCACGAGTCCTACCTGAACAAATCCAATGATCACAACAACCTTTGCGACAGTGATATACTTCCTGAAAATTTCCTTCCAGTCATAATTTTCAAACCTGATATAAACGGCAAACACCAGCGCAGAAAAAATAAGATTTACGACTTGTTTGACAATCAGGTCATTCCGTACAGCCATATCCGCGACAAAAACAAGGAAAGAATGAATAACAACTACAGCTGTTATCGCAAAAAACATTCTGCTTACTGATCTATGAACCAGAATACCATATGCGATAAAGAGGACGTAGAGAGGGTAATACCAATAGATAGTGAACCCCGGGAATTCAAGCCCGTTTCCTGTAAGAAATATCGACAGCAGAATAATGTAGGAAACACAATTTTTTACCACCAGGCCGATCTGCGCGTCGGAGATTGGAGAAAGGGCGGTATGTTGGTTTCCGGTCATGTTCAGATGGATGATCCCAGATGTTAAGTTAACGATGTGCGCCTTCCCATTGAAGAGAATTGAAAAGATTCATATAGGCTACACCCATATCGTTATCTGAAAAGAAAGTCTCCGCATGTTTCCTGGCATTATTCTTCATCTCCAGAATCTTTTCTGGCGTTTGAAGGAAATCGTGAATTTTAACAGGCGCTGTGTTGACGTCGGCAATAATACCGTTATATCCGTCGCGGATGATTTCCTTACAGCCGCCAACATCGAAAGTTGCACAAGGCAGTCCACACGCAATTGCTTCCACAAGAACATTGGGAAGATTGTCCGCCTTTGTGGGGTATACAAAGAGATCCGCCGCGCGGTAGTATTCCCGCATCTCATCCTGACTTTTCACGAAGCCAACATTATGAATAGAAAAGGATGAATCCAATGCGTTGTCTTCAACACCTCCTACGCCAACCGCCAGAAGGTGGATAGGCATATCGTTGTTCATGGCAGCCAGTTCCGTCAGGATGTCAATCAAATCACGGCCGCCCTTCCACGGATTGCCATGCAGTTTTTCCGCGGAGAACATCAGCACACGCGCATCGCGGGGAATACCCAGTCTCGTTCTTATCGCAGACCCGTCCCCTGGCTTAAAGAGGTTTAGGTCAAGACCATTATTGATGTGCACTATTCTTTTACCCTCAAACACCGGGCTTACTTTAGCCAGATTGAACAACCATTTAGAAGGGGTAACGAGAGTGAGATCGGACTGCGCGTACACCGATTTCTTATGACGCAAAAGATAGCGCCCGGTGTTGATCCCGATTTCGGGAGGGACACTCTTCAATTTGGAAGGATTTTGCATCGTTTTCCATCCTTCATCACCGAAAGTATGCGCAGCGTTACCGGTGAAGCTCCACATGTCATGGAGCGTCCAGACAATAGGGGCTACCTTTGAAAGCGGTTTCAGCAAATCAGTTTGGAAATACCCTCCATGTGTGTTGTGGATGTTGATCACATCAGGTGTGAATTCTCTCGCCTTACGAAGTATGCTTGTCTTAGTAAAAGGGAAAAACAGATATTGTGCTCCGAGTTTGCCGGAAACACGATCGACAATCTTTTCAGTGATCTCCTCGAATTTGTTCCGCAAAGGATATGTATTGGAATCATTTGCGTTTTTATAAGCGACGAGTGTCCTTGTTTCACAATTGAAGTTTCTCCGCAGAACGTTATCTAGTCGCAAGCGAATCATTGCGGCCCCTCCGGCGTTATCATACGTATTGATGAAAAGGACCTTCATTAGCTATTGAAGAACGTTTTCATCCGCAGGTCGAATTCTTCTACTTCCCAGTTTCTCACCAGCATTCGGGGAACTGCATACTTACTGTGCCAGCGATGGACCGTGGATGGATAGTTGGCGCACACCATCTGAAACCCAAGCTCACGACAGACCTGAATACTGTTCTCGTTATAATCAGGCCTGTTTCCAAATGGATAGGAGAAATGAACGATGTCCTTTCCCAAAGCACCCTGGAGTAACTTCATGGATGTTCCAATCTCTGATCGTTGAGATTCCAAATTGCAATTGCTTAAGCGGGGATGTGTATGCGTATGCGCACCGACAACAACTGCGGGAGATTTTGAAAAATCAACCAGCTCGGACCAGGTCATCACCCTGTGTGAAGTTCTTCCTTCGGCGGGGAGCCCGCTCCATTGAAGTATCTGCAGAAGAGCATCAGCGCGCTCAGCGACATCACATCTCTTTATAACAGGATGGAGTTCATTGTAGGTTCTCGCTTTTGATTTTTGGTCAGTGGGGAATTCATAAGTGGTTCCTTTGACTGAAATCGACAGCTTTTCGGGAAGATTATTATCGAGGAGGAAAATTCTTTCAATATCATCCCACCAGAATTCCAGGCTGGTATCAATCAAGCCGGTAGCAACAAAGAATAGCGCCTGCATTTGATGATCTTCCAGAATAGGACGGGCATTGAAATGGTTATCCGCGTAACCATCATCGAACGTAAGCAAAACTGCATTTGAAGGAAAGCCCTTTCCTTTGTTGACAAGCTCTGTGAATTCTTCTACTGATAGTACGTTGTATTTACGATGGAGTAATCCAAGGTGCGCGTCAAAATTTTCGGGGCTCACGCAAAGCTCCTGTGGATCGAGGGAAAGGTCAACTACACGATGGTATAGCAACACGACGGCAGGCGTGTCGATCAGATTGAAAAACCCGTTGGCTAATCTCTTAATTACGCGTTTCATTACGATAGCAAAAGATGTTCAGCTGCAAATCGAATTCTTTATCCTGGAGCGATGACAGAAACGGAGCGTCGACGAGATGAGGGGATTGAATGAAGTAGCGCATTCCATTTCCGGTAATAATGCCTAGCAGTTCATCAAGACGCTGAACATCCCGTGATCTTGAATGATATTCAATAAACATGTGGTCAACATTCGAAAGGCTATCCGCACAGTCGGGGAGCACGTCATTCTCTGCTCCTTCAATATCTATTTTCAAAAAGTCGACATGGTGATTTTTCAGGAGATCTCTCAGTCGAATTGAGGGAATTGCAATACCATTATTGACTCCGGGTTTGATTGATCCTCCATCGGCTCCATCTGGAGTAAAGCTTACTCCATCATTGTTGATCCATACAGCCTTATTGATAAACTCAATGCCGCTATCCAAATTGTTGCGTCGGAGGTTGCCTTTCAGTGTTTCGAAAATTTCAGGGTCCGCCTCGATGGCAATGATGCGGGCCTCAGGAAAACTTTTCCGAAAGAAGAGGCAACTTGTTCCGATGTTCGCTCCACAATCAATAATGAGAGGGTTAGCGTTGCGGGGAGAAAACTTGTAGGATTGATCCAGAAAGATTTCCTTGAACTGATACACAAAGCTCAGGGGATCCGGGGCAGTGATCTTGAAATCGAGAAACTCAACTTCCTGCGAAACGTTCCTCGGGGCCTTTCCAAACTTAGATAACAGGGCGACGAATGCGCGCTGATTTCCGTTCGTTGAGTACCGGTAAAGCGGTCGGACGATATCTTTGATTAAGCTTAGCATTTTCGTGCAACGATGCTTATGACGATTTGATAATTCGGATCATGTTCCAGAAGCTCTTCTTCCTTAAGTTCTTCCTGCGAGATGCCGTGTAACAATGCGACGGCAGTCAAAACGTTTCCATAAGATTTGACAGAGACATTATCTTTTCCAAAAGCATCTGCAAAAATCTTTTCGCCGGAAGCAGTAGTGAACCGCCAGAAATCACCCCATCGATCCATATCATAGCGGGAGATCTGGCAGAGACCCGCGAGCGTGACCAATGCAACGCCGTCTTTTTTCAAGAGTTTCTTAATCCCGGCAATTCCTGCATTGAAATCATAAATGAAGTTGAGCGTTTGGGTACAGATAAAACAATCAAACTCATTTTCAGGAAGGGTGGAATGATTGGTCAGATCACCAAGTAACGTACTTTCATTTCTTTCTCCCTGATATTGAAGGACCATAGAACGAGTTCCCTCCTGACCGAATCTTTTTGTATAGGTATCTTCTGCTACCTCGAGCACGTTGCCCTTAATGCCAGCCTTGTTCTCCTCAAGAAACTTTTCAATATAAAAGCGATCCACTGGCGATCCACGATCAAGACCAAAAACAGTAGAGATTGGCTTTGTCGTTCGCAGATTCTTCCAATCAGGTTTCGAAAGGAAACGCCTTAGTGCTTTCATTTTAATATTCTCCTCAGTTTTAGAATCACACGATCCATCAATGTTGGACGCGTGGCGTAAAAGAACTCCGACATTAATTTTCGTGCGCTCTGATCTTCCCGTGAGTTGATCTTCTTTAGTTCAGGCTCCTTTAACTCGAGGGTTACATCATATACACGATCGAACCCCGCACTATGCACACCCGAGTCATCGAATCCGATATTTCTTACAAATGGTCGTCCCGGATAGAGCGTCAGCTTATCGTTAAGAAAAGCCGTGGCATGCCAACGTATTCCCCACGAGCTATTCAACCCTTTTATCTGGTCCTCGAGCATTCTCGTAAAAGGATATGCGCCATCATAGTCGAATTCCCGTTGCAGATTGCGTTCGGTAAGTTGCGCCAACAATTTTCTACTATCCCGTTCATAAAGCTGCCACCCACGTCTCCATGTTCCCCAACCCCAGCAGTGTGCGCCTTTGAGGAAGAACGTATCTGGCAGACTACCCTTCACCGGATAGACATACCCGTGGACCGATATCACCTTCTCGTCATCATGATACATCTCCAGCCCCTGATTCATAAAGGACAAGAATGCAGGTGACGTTAACATATCATCCTCCAGCACAATGATCCGATCGTGGGTTTGCAGCACCTGGGTGATCCCTGTTAAGATGGATGTCGCAAGCCCTTTGTTCACGTCGCTCTTAACGACAGTCACTTTCTTAAAACCATCGATGGAATCTATATACTCACGAACACGTCCAACGGAATCACTATCCGCGCCAGACCTTGCCCCATCAGAGAAAATGATCAACTCGGTATCCGCAGCGTATTTGTTTTGCTTCAGGGATTCCACCGTTTGGCGTGTGTGCTCAAAACGATTGAACACGAACAATGCTACCGGTGCAATTTGAGTGAACATATGAGACTTTGGGAGCATTATTAACAATATGTCATTTACGTCTCCAGATATTGGTTTGGGAAAACTCCGAATGGTATGGAGTCGGTCCAAAGGTACCGAGGACAAGCTCGTAATCGTCCATACCGGAAGTCATCTCTTCAAGGTAATATTTACGATCAGCATTATCGAGTATCAGCAATCCGTTCTTCTTCACTTTGCGAAGGCTATGCATCAGGCACCCGGTACGGCCGCGTCCATCCACAAGGACGACGTCAAAGTATTCATCAGGGTACGAATCGATGACACTCGCATAGTTCCTGAACGACCTCCCGAGGAACGTTTCATCTCGCGATATATAATGCGCAGGAGTTTCTCTTTGTTCTTCCGGATCTGCACCAACATGAACGCCTCTCCAGCCCGGCGTATTTTCAGTAAATTTCTCTTTCAACGCCTTGAACCATTCACCATCGTGTTCAACGGTAACAACTTCGGCTACGCGACTGGCAAAAAAAGCAGTAGAACCACCACCGCCGAATTCAAATACTTTCATGTCGCTCTTAAGATACTTAAGAAGGTAATCTATCGCGCTGAAGGTAATCCAGGGAAGCCCAACGGCCAGTACATTTCTCTCGGCGCGAAGGGTTCTCCATTGTTCGTACTGAATCTTTAGTTCACCCGTTGACGGGAGATCCCCTCCATTTTTTCCTGCCAGTGCGATTTGTTTTCCGTAACGCATCCAATCGGTGACCAATTCCATATCTAAAGAATGTTATTTGATTCTGTATTTGCCGTCTTTTTATAAAAGTTTGTCACGATCACCCCATACACTATAAGATAGCAACTGCTTACTATCAGTGATGAGATTGCGGCCCCCATCACATTGAAACGCGGAACGAGATTAAAGTTCAATCCAACGGCGAGAAATGCGAGAGGGAACCCCGTGAGAATGATAATATACAACTTGTCCATGTATATCAGGTGATTGCTGTACATTATTGTGAGGGACGACACTGCACTGGTCAGCAAGACAACCGGCAGGATCGTCGTCACAGAATTGTATTTATCTTCAATGATGTTGGTCAACAATAACAATTTCATTCCAATAAGTATTGCAGCGCCCATCACCCCAAATATGATCACCAGACGAATGACCATTTTCTTTGAACGTTGCCGATTGATTTCCATGTCCTTTTCTTTCAGAAAATGAGGAAGCCAAACATTCTGAAATGAAGCGAAGACAAACGGGATCACGCCAGCGATGGACAATGCGACGTTATAGACCGACATGTCGGCAAGGGTTCCGAACTTTTCAATGGCGTAGCGGTCTGTAAGATTGATGAACAGTCCCAGTATAGCAGAACAAAGCACCGGTAGAGAAATTTTAAGAGCGCGGCGTGCAATCTTCTGATCAAACACTGGAGACATGTTTCGGATGTAGACAACCAGGAAGAAAGAAAGAATCACCGCTTCCACGATATAAGTAAGTTGTATCCGTTGAAAGGCGCGATCACGCTCATCGGTCAATGCAAGTATTGTTAGTACTACAACGTTGATAAGGATAATCCGCAACGTGTTATAGAGTTGCACACTGCTTAACTTCTCGCTGGTGAGGAAAAAATTTGTCACCATTTGAGAATACACCGTAGCAACCACGGCGAGCAAAATGACATAACGATATTTTGAGTAATCAAGATCCTGAGTGAAGAGAAAGCTTACAACGCGATAGTCGAGATCGAACACTAATACGCTCAGAAGAAGCATAACAATAAAAGCGAGTAAAATGACATTGATCGTAAAGACGATTTCCCCGCGGCGCTCGGGATAGTCATGATAAAGTTTACTCTGAGCAGTATAAACTCCCAGATTAAATACAAGGGAGAATGTCCCGATTATTGCGACGATATATCCATAAAGACCAAACTCCTCCTGTGACATCAAGCGTAAGTATACCGGCAAGAGTATAATCCCCGACGCCTTTACGAGGACATCGACGCTAAATACCTTGAGGTAATTCCGGAAGAGTTGGCTGCTCCAAAATGCTTTTAACGCAGGGATCAAATGTTATTATTTTGAACCGCTTATTTTGTTATCGACGATCTGATCTGATGAACAATCTCAATAGACTTCCTCGCGTCTGTCAATCCAAAACCATTTCCCTTCAAGATCTCCTCGTAGCTTCTTGTATGAAGATCTGTGAACCCGTCGCTGAACTCAATCTCCTGACCTTCGATAGAGAGGAGACGATATGTTCTCTTCCCTGTTGCTCTTACCTCCGCGGGCACGTGATCGTAATTTATACTCAGGAACCACTTGACATTGGCTTGTTTGAAACGCATGATACCTTCTGCGTGATCCTCTTTGTGAAGAATCACCTCCTGGCTTTTCACCTCACCAAAGATCCAGTTTAACATATCGAAAAAGTGGATGCCGATATTCGTTGCTATCCCTCCTGACTTGGAGATGTCACCTTTCCAGCTGGAGTGATACCAGTGTCCGCGAGAAGTTATGTAAGTAAGATCAACGTCGTACACCTTTTCCGCAGGACCATTCTTGATTTTTTCACGTAGTGCAATAATGCTGGGGTGCAACCGCAGTTGAAGAATGGTATTTACTTTTCTCTTCGTTTCCTTTTCAATCTCAGTAAGGGCGTCCACGTTCCACGGATTCAGTACTAGTGGCTTCTCACAGATGGCATCAGCTCCATACCGTAACGCGTATCGGATGTGTGCGTCATGAAGGTAGTTGGGAGAACATATTGAGATATAGTCCACCTTTTCACCCTTCCGGCTTAGTTTGTCGAGGTGTCGGTCAAATCTTTCGAACTCAGTAAAAAAGTCGGCCTCGGGAAAATAAGAGTCCAGAATTCCGACGTTATCATGTCTATCAATCGCAGCAACGAGTCTGTTACCTGTTTCCTTGATCGCTTTCAGATGTCGCGGCGCGATGAAGCCTGCTGCGCCGATCAATGCAAAGTTTTTCATCAGAGTTTTTGAACTTTACCGTTAAGTAGTTGATATTTTTCTCCGCTCTCGGGGCAAACTGCAACACCATGAGCGTCAAACTTCAATTTGTGACCAAACTCACTCATCCAACCCGATTGGCGCGCCGGATTCCCAACAACAAGCGCGTAGTCTGGAACCGACTTCGTCACCACAGCGCCCGCGCCTATGAAAGCGAACTGGCCGATATCATGACCACATACAATCGTGGCATTAGCACCTATGCTTGCGCCTCTTCCAACTTTCGTTTTCGCATATTGGCCGCGACGATTAATGGCGCTGCGCGGATTAATGACATTGGTGAACACCATTGATGGTCCCAGAAAAACGTCGTCCTCACATTCGACACCGGTATAGATAGAAACGTTGTTTTGGACTTTTACATTCTTTCCGAGTATTACGTCCGGCGATACAACGACATTCTGACCAATGTTACAATTCTCACCGATTTTGCACCCGGGCATGATGTGAGAGAAGTGCCAGATCTTCGTGCCCTCGCCTATATCAGATCCTTCATCAATAACGGCAGTGGGGTGCGCATAATATTTCTTATCTTCTGCCATCAGGAATAAAAAAGTTTAATCTTGCTGGTGATGAACTCTAATTCAGATTGCTTCATCTCTGTGTGGATTGGCAATGAGAGTACGACATCCGACAACATCTCTGTTACCGGGAATGATCCGGGTCCAAACTCCCTTCGCGTATACGCTTGCTGAAAATGTAACGGAACGGGATAATATATCATCGTCGGGATTCCATTCTCTTCCAGATGTTTTCTCAACTCGTCTCTTCTTTCCGCCCTGATCGTATACTGATGGAATACGTGCGTTGAGTATTTTGTGCGTGCAGGAATTTTTACACCCCCAACATTTTTCAGCGCGCGATCGTAGTATTCGGCCGCCTCATTTCGTTTCTGCGTGTAGCCATCGAGGTATTTCAGCTTCACATTAAGGATGGCAGCCTGAATGGTGTCCAGTCGGCTATTCACTCCGATAATGTCGTGGTGATATTTCACCTTTTGGCCATGGTTAGCAATCATTCTGATCTTTGAGGCAAGATCAGCGTTCCTTACGAATATCGCTCCTCCATCTCCGTAACACCCAAGATTTTTCGATGGAAAGAATGACGTGGTCCCAATATCACCCATCGTGCCTGCGAAACGCTTTGATCCATCCGAGAAGGTGTACACAGCGCTTAATGCCTGTGCCGTGTCCTCGATCACAGATAGGCCATGCTTTTCCGCCACGAGTAACAAGGGTTCCATATCAACACATTGACCATAGAGATGCACAGGGACAATGGCTTTGGTCTTAACCGTGATCTTATTCTCGAGCTGAGAGACATCGATGTTGAAAGTTTCTTCATCGACATCAATGAACACCGGTGTAAGCCCCAGCAGAGCAATCACCTCAGCAGTGGCCACGTAAGTGTGAACAGGAAGGATAAGCTCGTCTCCGGGTTTGAGATCGAGTGCCATCATTGCTATCTGCAGCGCGTCCGTTCCGTTGGCGCAAGGAATGACATGAGGACAGTCGACATATTCAGCAAGGGCTGCGGTAAATGCAGAAACCTGCGGCCCCTGAATAAAGGCTGTTGATTCCAGAACATCGGCGATAGCCTGGTCAATTTCTCCTTTGATTCGAAGATACTGCGACTGGAGATCAACCATCTTTATTTTTTCCATACTATAGCCGGGCAGTAATCACAGACTTTTTAAGGAAACCTTTAACATCGTACACTACCGCGCTCTTTTCTTTGAGATCATCGAGATCGATGCTGTTGAACTCGTCATGACTGACTGTAAGTACAATCGCATGATATTTTCCTTCCGGTTTCTTAACGAGCTCAAAATCATACTCATGCTTTACCTCTGCAGGGTCGGCCTGAGGATCATAAACATCAACCAGAGCTCCGAAGCTTTTCAGCTCGCGGACCACATCGACGACCTTGCTGTTTCTAATGTCCGGACAATTTTCCTTAAATGTGATGCCTAGCATCAGGATCCTTCCGTTGTTGATGGGATGATTGTTACGCGCCATCAGTTTAATGACGGTATTAGCAATGTAGATACCCATATTGTCATTGATACGACGTCCAGAGAGAATGACCTGCGGATGGTATCCAAGACTGTCAGCCTTGTATGTCAGGTAGTAAGGATCCACACCGATACAGTGTCCACCAACCAGACCGGGCTTGAATGGAAGGAAGTTCCATTTCGTTCCGGCGGCTTCAAGTACCTCATGGGTATCGATCCCTATTCGCTCGAAGATAAGAGCAAGCTCATTCACGAAAGCGATGTTGATATCGCGCTGGGAGTTTTCAATAACCTTAGCGGCTTCCGCTACTTTCATAGACGACGCCTTGTGGGTCCCGGCTGTGATAATCAGTCGGTAGAGTTGATCGACTTTATCAGCAACTTCCGGCGTGCTCCCACTTGTTACTTTCTTAATTGTCGTTACGCGATGAAGTTTGTCGCCGGGATTGATTCTTTCAGGGGAATATCCGCAGAAGAAATCAACGTTAAACTTGAGCCCGCTGACCTTTTCAAGAACCGGGACACAAACTTCTTCGGTACATCCTGGATAAACGGTTGACTCATAGATCACGATGTCACCTTTTTTTAATACACCGCCAACGGTCCTGCTGGCACTTTGCAATGGTCGTAGATCCGGTGTTTTAAATTCATCCACCGGTGTGGGAACGGTGACGATAAAATAGGTTGCTTCCCTGAGGTCGTTCACATCTGCTGAGTACTTTAATCCAGTCGAGCTCTTCAGTTCTTCCGGTTCCACTTCGCGTGTGCGATCGAAATTCCGGCGCAGCTCAGCGATGCGTTCCTGGTTAATATCAAATCCAATTACGTCCGTTTTCTTTCCGAATTCAACGGCCAGTGGCAGGCCCACGTATCCTAATCCAATTACTCCGATTTTGCTCATTTATTCTTGACGATTGATGCTTACTTCTAATTTGTCGGTGAAGGCCAAAAGTGTGACTTTCAATGCTTTCTATCGTGTATTTCTACCTTCTAAAAATGGAGTGCAAAAGTAAATAATTTAACCTTCAGTAAATAATTCCATTATAAAATCTCTAAACTTGCAATATGGCAAAGACTGAAATGGACGAAGTGAACCTTCTGGACCTTCTCGCGAGCATTCTTCGCACACTCAGGAAGAATCTTTTGATCACATTTCTCTTTCCAATCGTGGGCATTGTTCTCGGTCTGATGTGGGCCATGCAATCAAAGAGCGCTTTCCAGGCGTCGCTGCTTCTCGAAACCTCGCTGATTTCCCAGAGCGAGTGTAAATTTCTTCTCGATCAGGCCTACCAGGCAGGTCCGCTTCCCGGTTTAACAAAAGGACAAAGCGATCAGCTTACCAAGTTCAAATACGAGGTCACGAATAACGCCAATATTAATGAGCTTAACGAGAAGAGCATCTTCGTAGAGATTACCGCCCGTGTTCGCGATAAAAGCCTGTTTCCTGCGGTGGAAAAAGCTGTCATCGACCTTATAAATACTAGTCCATCAGTCGTTCGCCATCGCGCTGAGAGGGATCGGATGTATGGTGAGATGATTACAAAAATTGAGGATGAACTGGCAGCAATGGAAGAAGTCAAGAAGAATATCCCAGGGAGCGTTCAGGCAACGTATCTAAACCCGGCGGACCTTTATGCAACAACTTTTCAACTGCAAAAGGAAAAATCGAGATATGAGCTGCGGAGGAATGAAATCAAGAGCATCCATGTTGTGAATGGATTCGAATCCTTTACAGTTGATGCGCGAATGAGTAAGATGATGGGAGGAATAATCGGATTTGTTGTCGGGTCGCTCCTTCTCTGCGTTGTTCTGTTCGCGAAATACTTTTCAAGATATGTGAGTGATTCAGAAACCACCCGTTAGTGTCAGTTGTCATTGCACTCATAGAAAAAGAATTCCGCCTCGAACTGAGACGTAAATCGGTTATCTCCGGCATCGGATTGTACCTCGTCAGCCTTACGTTTATCTGCTACCTCACTTTCAGTCTACGTCAGAATTCCATTTCAGAAGCCACCTGGTCAGCATTGTTTTGGCTGGCCATACTTTTCTCGGTGATCAACAGCGTAGCTAAAAGTTTCATCGGCGAAAGGAAGGGAATGTTTCTTTACTATTACACGATCGCTTCCGCGAACCAGATCATACTGTCGAAGATTATTTATAACACGATACTTTGTTTGGTCCTTTCACTGGCGGGCTATGCGTTGTTTTCGATTTTTATCGGCACCGTTGTGTCCGATCATCTCGTCTTCCTGCTGACACTTTTGATGACATCCTGGGGCTTTGCTGCTTCATTAAGTCTTATTTCCGGAATTGCTTCAAAGGCGCATAACAGCAACGTACTCATGGCAGTTTTGAGCTTCCCGGTGGTGATTGCCATTTTGCTTCTCGCAATTAAAGCCACGAAAAACGCAGTAGACGGGCTGGGTTTTGATTCAAGTTCCGACGAGCTACTCAATCTCCTGGCAATAAATTGCATATTGACTACCCTCGCATACTTACTGTTCCCGTATATTTGGCGCAGCTAACACCTTGCTTTTGAACGCCAACAATATCATCCGTGTGCTCGCAGTCGTACTTCTCGTGTATGTTCACGTCGGAGGATTGCTTTTTGATGTTCCCCGCCTTCACATACTGAATGAAACCATCAGGGCGCTGTACTTCCATGTGCCAATGTGGTTTGGAATGATCTTTCTGTTTCTTGTTTCGGTGGTGTACGCGATTCGCCACCTCGTGGGGAGGAAAGATACAGGTACTACATTGGATTCACTGAATGCCACGCATTCACTGCGGTACGACCACATCTCTGCAGAATTCGCCAAGGTCGGACTCTTGTTTAACATTCTGGGGCTGGCAACGGGGATGCTATGGGCAAATTATACGTGGGGCACCCCATGGCATGGAGATCCCAAACAAAACGGTTCCGCTATCGCCATGCTGATCTATCTCGCGTATTTTGTTCTGCGAGGATCACTCGACAACGAAGAACAACGGGGGCGTTTGAGCGCTGTGTATAATATATTCGCTTTCGCGGCAATGATTCCGTTGCTGTTCATCATTCCTCGCATGACGAGTTCGGTTCATCCGGGTAGCGGTGGGAATCCGGGCTTCAACGCCTACGATCTCGACAGCCGGATGAGACTCGTTTTTTATCCGGCGATCATCGGGTGGATACTTCTCGGAGTATGGATTGCGAACCTGCGGGTGCGCCTTCGCGAGGTTGAAGAGAAAATAAATTCATTGGAAAATGATTAGAATATTGTCTGCTCTCTTTTTTATGGTTTCTCTATTTACCAGTGCCGGAGTTTTCGCTCAGGCAGCGTCGGGCAATTCTCCGGCGACCGAAACCGTCGAAATGGCGGACGTCATGCGCGCTGACGGCAAGATCTACGTGGTTGTGGCTATCGTCCTTCTGGTCCTGGCGGGTATATTCATCTACCTTTTTCTGCTTGATCGTAAAGTGAAACGATTGGAAACCTTGCTTCGGGAGAAGAAGTGACACAACTTATTAAACGAGCGGTACGTTTTTGTGATTTAAGTCATTTGTTTGTACCCTTTTGTGTCTAATTTTGCCACCCGTCCAAGCATGTCTTTATGAAGAAATCTCACATTCTTATCATCTTAGTTATTGCGGCGGCAATTGGGGTAATTGTCTCAACAGCCGGCGATGCCAGCTCGTATGTTTCGTTCGATGAGGCAATGCAGCTATCGAACGCGGGCAGCAAGAAAGATATTCACGTGGTTGGCGAGCTCAAGAAGGATGCGCAGGGGAACGTAGTGGGGATTGAAGAAGGAGCCGATAAGGTGAGCTTTTCCTTTATCATGATCGATGACAAAGGAATAGAGCAGACGGTCTTTTATAACCAGCCTATGCCTGCGGATTTTCAGCGCTCAGAGAAAGTCGTTGTAATCGGCAGCTATTCTCAGAGTGGGTTTCTCGCCAGCAAGATTCTGCTGAAATGTCCTTCCAAGTACCAGGAAGAAAGTGCCAATGTGTAGTGTCTCAGGGACGCCGCACACTATAAAAACTAATCAGGATGCATTATTTCATTGGTGACCTGGGTCACCTTTTTGTTATCACCTCATTTATCAGCGCGCTCGTCGCTGCTTTCACGTACTACAAAGGAACTGTGGTGGAGGCACTCTCCGCAAAGCAGGAGTGGCGCACAAATGGACGCGCCGCGTTTGTCATTCATTCACTCTCTGTTCTGGGGATCTGCGTCACCCTCTTCCTCATTATTGCCAATCATTATTTTGAGTACCACTATGCGTATAGCTACTCCGATACAAAGCTGCCAGGATATTATCTGATTTCAACTTTCTGGAACGGCCAGGAAGGAAGCTTTCTTCTTTGGATGTTCTGGCACGCGGTCTTGGGCATTATCATCATCGTCACTAACAAGTTCTGGGAAGCGCCAGTGATGACTGTGTTCGCGCTGGTGCAGGCGTTTCTTGCTTCTATGATTCTGGGTGTTGTGATCCCCGGACTTGATCTGAAAATTGGAAGTTCGCCCTTCATTCTGCTTCGCGATGTAATGCAGGATGCCCCGATATTCAAGACCCAACCAGATTATGTTCCTGCCGATGGCCGCGGTCTCAATCCTCTCCTACAAAACTATTGGATGGTCATCCATCCGCCTACGTTATTTCTTGGGTTCGCCGCTACGCTGGTTCCATTCTCATTCTGTATCGCCGGCCTTTGGCTGAAGCGCCACAGTGAATGGATCCGCCCCGCGTTGCCATGGGCCCTGTTTGCCGGCGCAATCCTTGGACTTGGAATCCTAATGGGTGGATATTGGGCATATGAAACACTCAACTTTGGAGGTTACTGGAACTGGGACCCTGTTGAAAATGCGGTTTACGTCCCATGGCTGATCCTCGTCGGTGCAATTCACACCATGATCAGCTACAAGAATAGTCAGACATCTCTGAAGGCTTCCATCATTCTTGTGATCACGGTATTTATACTGATCCTCTACTCTACCTTCCTGACCCGAAGTGGTATTCTGGGTGATTCGTCGGTCCACTCCTTTACGGACCTCGGACTTTCAGGACAGCTTCTTATTTACCTGCTGTTCTTCACAGTAATTTCAATCGTCCTAGCTGCGATACGATGGAAAGAGATCCCATCATCTGAAAAGGAACTGGAAACATACTCAAGAGAATTCTGGATCCTGATCGGTGTGCTGGTTCTGTGTTTTATGGGGTTCCAGGTTCTTGTAGGAACTTCGATACCTGTTTATAACGCATTCGTCGGCTTATTTGGCGTCGACTCTCGTGTAGCCCCCTCAACAGATCCAATGTTCTACTCTGGGTTTCAGATGTGGCTTGCAGTCGGACTTGGAATTCTCTCCGCCGTAGGCCAATTCTTCTGGTGGAACAAAATGGATCGCAAGGTCCTCGTGAACACTTTGCTTTTCCCGTTCCTTGCATCTCTCCTGCTGACAGTACTTGCCGTGAACCTCACGCGGGTGTTTAACTTCGGATATGCCCTTCTGCTGTTCGCGGGATGCTTCACGGTACTGTCAAATGGGAAGATTCTTATCAATTTGTTGAAGAGTAGTCCCGGTTTGTCAGGTGGCGCTGTTGCTCACATAGGCATGGGGTTGATGCTTATAGGTGTGATGTATTCTTCCGGATATTCAAAAGTAGTTTCGCTGAACAATACCGGCATGCTGATCTCTCGTAACCTCAGCGATGAATACAACAGGGAGCACCTTCTCCTTTTCGTGAATGAGCCAAGGACGATGGCCGGTTACAAGATTGAATATCGCGGAGAACGCCTTGAGCCGAGAGGGAAATTCGGATACATCGATCCATCGGATGTAGACTTTACTGATGATCCGTATAAGGTCGTGGCGAAGAGAGATATTCAATACAATGACCGGAAGCTCTATTCAGAAAATGATACGATCGATATCTATCCTGAGAACACTTATTATGAGTTGGAGTTGACCGATGGCGGGGGAAAACTTCACAAACTTTTCCCCCGTGTGCAGGACAACCCGAACATGGGACTTGCGCCATCTCCTGATATCAAACGCGATGTTTCAAAAGATCTTTACGCACACGTAGACCGGAGATCATCCAGAGAAGATATCGAATGGAGTGCAGCCGAGGAAATTCGCGTGCGTCCTAATCAGCAGTTTTTTGCCAATGATTACGTGGCAACCGTAGAACAGGTCGAACGAATTTTTAATGTACGCGGAACAGAGTTAGATTCTTCGTCTGTCGCAGTCAGAGCGACTATCAACGTGAAGGGTGAACTTCGTGAGTATACTGCCGAACCAGTCTTCGTCATCCGTAATCGTATGGTAGGACGGATCCCGGACGAGATACGCGATCTTGGAATTCAATTCACATTGGTGAACATTCATCCGGAAACGGGAGAGTTCACGGTAAGCTTTGAGACACGTCAGAAAGACTGGATCGTATTGCGAGCGCTTGAAAAACCGTACATCAACGTTCTTTGGCTTGGAACACTCGTTGTGATGGCGGGGTTTGGTATAGCCATGGGTCGCCGCATCCGCGAGTTCAAGAAAATGAAATCAAAAGGCCTGGAGTAGTTCGCGTTTTTCGTGCCGATTACGGACACCCCGGGGCGAATACGAACGCCTTGCGTTTTCAGAAAAGCCCTGATACAGCGTTCAAAGGCGGTTTCCGTAACCGGTACGTCGTTTGTCAACCAATGGCAAACCTGTACTTATGATCCGGAATTCCCTCCTCATCTTCATCAGAAATCTGAAACGGCAGAAGCTGTTTTCTACCATAAATCTTCTTGGTCTGACTGTGAGCATCACCAGCACGTTGCTCATTCTGCTTTATGTCAGCCATGAACTGAGTTACGACAAGTTCCATCCGAACGCGGACCGAATATACCGCGTCAACCAAACCTTCATCTGGGGTGACAATAACGACAGCCAGTTTTCACGGACCGGACCGGGTGTTGCTCATGCGATCAAAGAAGAGATTCCGGAGGTTGAATTGGTCACCAGTCTCCATACACCAGGTGACTTCCTTGTCTCTTATACTGCGCCCGGGAATGAGGTGGTCAGTTTCGAAGAGACTAAGGTCCTTGCTGCGGACACAAATTTCTTCAAGGTCCTTGGATTTCCGTTGCTTAAAGGCGATGCCAATTCCGCGTTCAGAAATGAGAATACACTCATGCTGACTGAGTCGACAGCCAGAAGATATTTCGGCGATAAAGAACCCATTGGACAGTTTTTGATTTTGGGTGTTGGTAAAGATCATTCTACCACTTACGAAGTCACGGGTGTAATTGGAGACGTCCCCCGGAATTCCACGATTCAGTTTGACATCCTGTTATCCAGTAAGAATTTTAATGTTGAACGAATGCACTGGAGCTGGATCTGGACACAACTCGAGACGTTTGTGTTATTCTCAGAAGGAGCGGACATGGCGAATATTCAGAGCAGACTGGCAACTATTCCGCAAAAGCGTGCAGAGTATACATTGCGCGAGGTTATGAAAATTTCCTTCGAGGAATACATCGCATCCGGAAAGAAATGGGATCTCTTTCTTCAGCCGATATCATCAATGCATTTACCTGAGCATCCGGTCATCGGATCGTTCACAGACATCGGGAACATCCGTATCATATACTCATTGATCGGCGCCGCCATCTTCATTGTCATTCTTTCGTGCATAAACTTTATGAACCTAAGCACTGCGCAATTCACGCGCAGAGTAAAGGAAACGGGGGTAAGAAAAATCCTTGGCATGGGCAAAGCCGAGCTTGGAGCGGGCTATCTGTTTGAAGCGTTGATCTTTTGTTTTCTCGCATTAATCGGAGCGCTGGCAATCACACAAGCGCTGCTTCCCGGATTCAACATGCTTACGACGAAACAACTTAGCATGATCACTCTGTGGAAGCCTCAGGTTTTCGCCGGTCTGATCGCACTCGTCATTTGCATGGCTGTGGCATCAAGTGTTTATCCGGCGATGTCCCTCAGCGCGTTTAAGCCGACAGAAGCAATGAAAGGTAAAATCAAGACCGGGAAGAAGGGCGCGACGTTTAGAAATGGTCTTGTTGTTTTTCAGTTCGCTATCTCTATTATTCTGATCATCTGCACTGGAATCGTCTTCCAGCAACTGAATTATGTGAATGGGAAAGACCTCGGATTCGATAAGGAGAATGTCATGCGCATCAGAAATGTGGAGGCCGTGAAAAATCCTGACGTACTTGTAAAGGCAATCGCGGATATCCCTGGAGTTGTAAACGCTTCGGCTTGCAGTTCAACGCCACCGGAACTTTATGGCGGTGACAACTTTACCGCTGAGGGCAACAACGACCGGACCTTTGCTCTGAACTTCACTACTGCTGATGAGCATTTCATTCCTACGCTGAGTATCAAATTAAAAACTGGCCGCAATTTCTCCGAGGATATTCCATCGGATGTGAACGGGGTCATTTTGAATGAATCCGCGGTAAGACAGATCGGATGGACCGTTGACGAATCTGTTCTTGGTAAAAGAATCAGGTACCCTGTTTCGGAGCGCGCAGTTTTTGAGGTGATAGGTGTCGTCTCTGATTTCAACTACTGGTCCTTGGACTCTGAGATTGAACCAATGGCTATTTTCCATCTCAAGAATGCAGACATATATGATGGAAACAGGTTGTTTACAGTAATCAAGATCGCATCCGCGAGTGTATCCGATTGGGAGAGAGTTTCAGCTAAAATTACCGAAACCTGGAAGCAGCACGCAGGAGACGCTCCTTTCGATTTCGGATTCATCGACCAATACTTCGCCGACGCTTTTAAAACACAACAACGATTTGGCTATGTGCTGCTGATGGTAGCATCGCTTGCCATCCTTATTGCCAGTCTTGGATTGCTCGGCATGATCATCTATTCGCTTGAACAGCGCACCAAAGAGATAGGCATCCGCAAAGTTTCAGGTGCGACGTCCTGGAATATTTTAACATTGATCTCGGGCGCGTACATTCGGTTGATTCTTGTTGGATTCGTTTTAGGCGCGCCGATATCTTATCTGATGATGAATGAGTGGCTGGAGGAATTCGCTTACCGCGTGGCGCCATCGCCATGGATCTTCATTAGCGCATGCCTCTGTATCCTGGTGATTGCCATGAGCATCACCAGTTATCACTCACTACGGGCGGCGAAGGCCAATCCGGTTGATGTGTTAAGAGACGAGTAGCAGTGACCCTATCACGATAAAAAAAAGCAGTAAGGATCGCTTACTGCTTTTTTATGGTTTGTCGATTTCGACTTATCCGTTCATAGAAGTAAGAAACTCTTCGTTGTTTCTCGTTCCTCTCATTTTGCTCTGGAGGAATTCCATTGCTTCTACCGAATTCATGTCTGCCATAAATTTGCGGAGGATCCATACACGCTGAAGTTCGTCTTCGCGCATCAACAGATCTTCGCGACGTGTTCCTGAAGCAGGGACGTCGATAGCCGGATACACTCTTCTGTTGGAGAGCTTGCGATCGAGTTGAAGTTCCATGTTACCGGTACCCTTGAACTCTTCGAAGATCACCTCATCCATTTTGGAACCAGTGTCGATCAGCGCGGTCGCAATGATTGTGAGTGAACCACCATCTTCGATTTTGCGCGCCGCTCCGAAGAAGCGTTTCGGCTTATGAAGAGCGTTTGCATCCACACCGCCGGAAAGGATCTTTCCAGAGGAAGGAACTACAGTGTTATAGGCACGTGCGAGACGAGTAATTGAATCAAGAAGGATAACCACATCGTGTCCGCATTCTACCATACGCTTGGCTTTTTCAAGAACGATGGCAGAAACTTTTACGTGACGCTCAGCCTGTTCATCGAATGTCGATGCGATCACTTCAGCTTTTACGCTGCGTGCCATATCCGTTACCTCTTCAGGACGTTCGTCGATGAGCAATACGATCAGATAAACTTCAGGATGGTTTTCAGCAATTGCGTTTGCAATGTTTTTCAACAGGACAGTTTTACCTGTCTTCGGCTGAGCAACGATCATTCCGCGTTGTCCTTTACCGATAGGTGAGAACAAATCGAGGATACGTGTGCTGAGGTTATCTGGTGTTGTGCTAAGTCTTAGTTTCTCATTCGGGAAAAGCGGCGTGAGATATTCGAAGGCAACGCGATCACGAATTTCATCGGTAGTCTTACCGTTAACCGACTCAACTTTCAACAGCGCGAAATATTTTTCACCTTCTTTGGGAGGGCGGATAAATCCTTTAACTGTGTCACCGGTCTTTAGTCCGAATAGTTTGATCTGACTAGGTGATACGTATATATCATCGGGGCTGGCCAGGTAGTTATAATCTGACGAGCGGAGGAATCCGTATCCGTCCTGCATAATTTCAAGCACCCCTTCATTGCTGATCGCGCCATCAAACTCACGAATAGAAAGGCGCATCTGAGGATGATGATGTTGTTGTCTTTCTTCGCGTTGAGGTCTCTCTGTTGGAATATTTTCTTCCGCGTTACCTGATGATTCAGATGAATCATCGAAGGAAGGCATTGAGTTTTCGAAGTTGATATTGATTGAGTCGAGAAGTTCTTCGGAGTTGAAATCAGGTTCAGTTTTTTCGGGGGCTGGAGGAGGGGTAGGTGTGGCTGTTACGTTCTCGCGGCGACGTGGCCGCATCTTCCTTTCAGACTCTCCTTCGTTTACAGTAGCGGCTTTCTTGGCAGGGGCAGGAGTGGATTCGGGAGAAACAGCCTGCTGGTCGAGTATTTTATAGATGAGGTCTTGCTTGGAGAGCTTTTTGGCGTTTTTAACGCCCATTCCTTCCGCTATTTCTTTCAATTCGGAAAGAAGTCTGACATTCAGATCGTCAATAGTATACATGATGAATTAAAAATGAATTGGTGATGCAAAAATGATATGTGAATAAATTACGTGTGTGGTTCAGACAAGGCTGAAGTGTAGAGTCATTGAGCAGATAACCTAAAACCCAGAAAATGCTTAATAAAGTTCGGATTAAGTCAGAGGGCCTGAGAAAAAGCCAAATGATAGTGCAATAATAGGTCAAAAATAAAAATTATCAAACGAATGGAAATATTTTCTTGGCGCGAAAACCGCTTTAGCAGCCAAAAAAACTAATTTTGGCTGCCTTAAATCAACACAATGCTTCAGCTCTCATACGTACGCGAACAGCAGGAAAAAGTCCTCACAGGACTAGCAAAAAGAAACTTTCGGGACGCGGAACAGATCATCGGCGAGGTACTCGAAATCGACCGGCGCCGTCGCGAAACACAGAAAGCGGTTGATGATCTGAAAGCGCAGTCGAACCTGGATTCGAAGAAGATCGGTGAGCTGATGAAAGCCGGCAAATCCGAGGAAGCAACAGCATTGCGTGCAACCGTTGCCGCTGATAAAGATAAACTGAAAGCGTTCGAGTCTGAGTTCTCAACGCTTGAAAAACGTCAGCAGGATCTGCTATATAAGGTACCGAATGTCCCTCACGAAAAAGTGCCTGCCGGCGTCGGTGCAGACGATAACCTGACGGTGCATCAGCATGGCGAACTTCCAAAGATGGGGGCCGATGCTTTGCCACATTGGGAGCTTATCAAGAAATACGACATCATCGATTTCGATCTCGGTATCAAAATCGCCGGTGCTGGTTTTCCGGTTTACAAAGGCAAAGGCGCGAAACTGCAACGAGCGTTAATCAACTTCTTCCTTGATGAAGCTGAGAAGATGGGCTATCGCGAAATGCAGCCACCGATCGTTGTGAACGAAGCATCTGGTTATGGAACGGGTCAGTTGCCGGACAAGGAAGGACAGATGTATTTCGTTTCAGAGGATAATCTGTATCTGATTCCTACGGCTGAAGTCCCTATTACTAATTTGTACCGCGATGTGATCATCGTCGACAATGACCTGCCAGTAAAGAATGTCGGGTACACTCCTTGTTTCCGTCGCGAGGCAGGAAGCTGGGGAGCACACGTGAGAGGGTTAAACAGACTTCATCAGTTCGATAAGGTTGAGATAGTGCAAATCCGTCGTCCGGAAGAGTCATATCAAGCCCTGGACGAAATGTGTACCTATGTACAAGGTCTTCTCGAAAAGCTTGAGTTGCCGTACCGAAAGCTGCTCCTATGCGGCGGCGATATGGGTTTCAACTCAGCAATGACTTACGATATGGAGGTTTACTCCGGGGCGCAACAACGATGGCTTGAAGTAAGCTCTGTGAGCAACTTTGAAACTTACCAGGCAAACCGACTTAAGTTAAGATGGAAGTCAAAGGATGGGAAAACCCAGCTCCTTCATACTCTGAATGGTAGTGCACTTGCCCTACCGCGAATTGTTGCTGCGATTCTGGAAAACAATCAGACGCCGGATGGAATTCGTGTGCCCGCTGCGCTTATTCCCTACACGCGGTTTGACATCATCAATTAACGCAATGCCGAAGCCCGGGCTTCGGCATTAGCATTCTGCATCTTTTCTGTTCGTTTTAATAAAGCCTGGTAGTAATGATCGACCCCGAACAAAGTGTAATCCAATCCGTCTCCGTGCACCACGTCGGAAACGCGAGCGTTGAAGAGCCGATCAAGCTTTCTGATGCCCCATTGGAACTCGATCAGGAAAGGATAACCAATCTGCTTCAAGTTTACTTCTTGTCAGGATTCAACACACCCGAGTACCACTCATTCACATTTTCAAACGAAGACTTTTCCCTTAACCCAGTGTACAGGTTAGTCTCCGAGATTCATGACGAACCGGGATTGCTGCATGAGAATTCACGAAGTCTCGCGCAGTTGCTCCATTCGGTATCAGATCACCCGAATATTAAATCGGGAGATCTGTACGTCGCATACTTCAGTGCACTTGCTGTGAATGGTCAGCACGTAGAAGCTGTCGGGATTTTCAAATGTGAAAACAAGGAGACCTTTCTCAAACTGAAATCATACTCTAACCAGTTCGACCTCGCAGCTGACGAAGGGATCAACATCCGGAAGCTAGATAAAGGTTGTCTGATCCTCAACGTGGAAAAAGATTCTGGCTATAAGGTGCTCATTGTCGATAACTCCAACAGAAACGAAGCACAATACTGGAAGCAAAGTTTTCTAAATCTCAAACCATGGTGTGATGCATTCCATCAGACTCATCAATACATGAGCATGACACGGGAGTTTGTGGAGCATCAGATCCCCGAAGAATTCAAGGTGACGAAGGCTGATCAGATTGACCTGTTAAACCGATCCGTAAACTTTTTCAAGAGTAAAGAACAGTTCAATCAGTCTGAGTTTGAAGTCGAAGTGCTTGGTGATGCTGACGTCATCGAATCATTTAGAAATTACGGAAAGAACTTCATGGCTAACGCCGATGTGGAGATGGAAGATAATTTCGAAATATCTGTTCCTGCTGTGAAGCGCCAGGCCCGCGTGTTTAAGAGTGTATTGAAGCTGGATAAGAATTTTCATATCTATATCCACGGAGACCGGGAGCTTATTGAAAAGGGTTTTGATGAAGCAGTCGGCAAACATTATTACAAGATCTATTTCGATAATGAGAGCTAGAATCTCTTTATCAATCTGATCGGTCCGTAGTCCACGAATATCCCTGCACAATAGATTTTCCGTCGCTCAAAGCATCCAGATTTTTGCACCAATGACCAGTCGTCAAAGTTTTCTTGGCTTAGAGGTAGAGCTGAATTATTTTCAGGCTAAACTCATTAGCTATGAACCCAAAATTCCTCGTTGCGTCGTTGGCCTTACTTTCCATTCAACTGTCATCATGTACTAACATGACAAAAGAAAACACCACGACCGAGTCATTTAAATATCCTGTGACTGCCAAAGTCGATAGTGTCGACACTTACTTCGGCACCGAAGTGAAGGATCCTTACCGTTGGTTAGAGGACGATACATCAAGAGCTACCGCAGATTGGGTGACCGCGCAAAACGAGGTAACATTTAATTATCTCGACAAGATCCCTTTTCGCAAATCAGTAAAGAAAAGAATTGAGGATATCATGAATTACGAACGCCTTGGCGCGCCGTTTCGTGAAGGGGAGTATTATTACTACTACAAAAACAACGGACTCCAGAATCACAGCGTTCTTTATCGCACGCCGGACCTTTCACAGGACGGAGAAGTGTTTCTGGATCCAAACACCTTCAGCACGGATGGTACAACGCTGATGGATGCCATCTACTTCACCAATGATGGTTCTCTCGCAACTTATCTGATTTCTGAAGGAGGCTCTGACTGGAGGAAAGCCATCACCATTCGTACTTCAGACAAAAAAGTCATGGAGGATACGCTGATTGATTTAAAGTTTACTGGCATCGCGTGGAAGGGTAACGAGGGATTTTTCTACTCCAGCTACGAAAAACCAAAAGGCAGTGAGCTGTCCTCTCAGACACAACATCATCAGCTGTTTTATCATCAGCTGGGCACGCCGCAGCGCAATGATGTGTTGGTCTTTGGAGGAAAAGAGACTCCGCGTCGATACATTGGTGCAGGCGTTACGGAAGATCAGCGATTTCTGATTGTCACAGCAGCGACGAGCACAACAGGTAACGAGCTATATGTAAAAGATCTCCTAAGAAAGGATTCAAAGTTCATCACCATCGTCGATAATTTCGATAACGATCACAGCGTCATTGACAACAATGGCGACAAGCTGATTATTCAAACCAATCTCAATGCTCCGAATGGACGAATTGTAGAAGCTGATTTCGCAAAACCACAGCCGTCGAAGTGGCGCGAGCTTGTTCCTGAAAGTGAGACGTCCATCGAATACGTTACTACAGTTGGCGGAAAGATGTTCGTTAACTATCTGAAGGATGCGAGCACTTTGATTGCACAGTACGCATACAACGGCACCCGTGAGCGCAACATTGAATTACCAGGGCTGGGAACAGCGTCGGGATTCAGCGGTAGGCGAAATGAAACCACTGCATTCTATTCGTTCACGTCATTTACTTATCCTACAACAATCTTCCGTTACGATATTGCGACTGCAAAATCCACATTGTACAAAAGTCCGAAAGTCGATTTCAATCCTGGAGATTTCGAGACGACACAGGTTTTCTACACGAGCAAAGATGGGACGAAAGTGCCGATGTTCGTCGTTCATAAAAAGGGACTGGAGCTGAATGGAAAAAATCCAACCTTGCTTTATGCGTACGGAGGATTTAACATCAGCCTCACACCAAACTTCAGCCCTTCGCGAATTGTGTGGCTGGAGAACGGAGGGATTTACGCTCAGCCAAACCTCAGGGGTGGAGGCGAATACGGTGAGAAGTGGCATGCGGCAGGAACGAAGATGAAAAAACAAAATGTGTTCGACGACTTCATCGCGGCGGCAGAGTTTCTTTTCTCGGAGAAATATACGGACAAGGATCACCTTGCGATATGGGGCGGATCCAACGGCGGGCTATTGGTCGGCGCGACTATGACGCAGCGACCCGACCTTGCGAAGGTGGCTTTTCCTGAAGTAGGTGTCATGGACATGTTGCGTTATCATACATTTACCGCCGGGGCGGGATGGGCTTATGATTATGGTACGTCGGCTGATTCAAAGGAAATGTTCGAGTATCTGCATAAGTATTCGCCTGTTCATGCGCTGAAGCCTGGAACGTCCTATCCGGCAACGATGGTGACCACCGCTGATCATGACGATCGCGTGGTACCGGCGCATTCCTTCAAGTTTGCCGCTACGTTACAGGAACATCACGTCGGTCCAAATCCTGTTTTGATTCGCGTTGATGTGAAGTCCGGTCACTCCTCATCAAACCTCTCGAAATCGATCGAGAAGATGTCGGATCTCTATTCTTTTGCCTGGTATAATATGAATGTGCTCCCTCCTGTTGCGAAAAAAGACATGTGAGCGGATGCTTCATAATACGGAATGCGTATAATTGTTCATGACCAGAATTCGCAAAGGAAAAAAGGGGGACCTTCCTCGTGTGCTTGAACTTGTTGTGGAACTCGCCACCTTTGAGCGCGCGCCGGAGCAGGTGATTAACACCGTCGCTCAAATGGAAAAAGACGGCTTCGGTGAAAGCCCCGTCTTTGGATTCTTTGTGGCTGAGAATGACAAGGGCATTGTCGGGCTCGCCTTATACTACTGGCGCTATTCTACCTGGAAAGGAAAGAGGATCTGGCTCGAAGACATTATCGTCACCGAAAGAGAACGTGGCCAGGGGATCGGGAAATTATTGTTCGACAGAATGTTGTCATTTTGTGTGGAAGAAAAAAGTGAAGGCATGATGTGGCAGGTGCTGGACTGGAACGAGCCCGCGATTGATTTTTACAAAAAATACGGAGCTTCCGTCAGCACAGAGTGGCTGAACTGTACTTTAGAGCGCGATCAGATTGAAAAGATCGTGCACGATAAGAACATCCGGTGAGTCAAACACCAACGTCGTAGATGGCTTTGAGAGGAATCCCGAGACCTCCTCTTATCTCGACGTATTCGTCCTCGAGGTCAATGAGGCTGGAATATATCTCGACCACCTGTCCATCTATGAGGCCCACATGAATCCATACTGGTTCGTGCTGACCATTCGTCAGAGCCATAGCAGACTCAAGTTTGTGATGGCGTTCGCGGCGTTCAGCCGGGGTTCGCAATACTTCTATTTCGGAAAAGCGATGATGACGAATCTCCTCCAGAGTCATTTTCCTGATCACCATAATCAAAAAGTTTTGTTATTCGAACGGAAAGCCGGCAGAGCAATAGTAGATAGTTCAATGTACAAAACTTCTTATCAATCCGCTAGATTTCCTCCAAAAGAGTCATGAAAGCGACATGCTTATTTGCATAGCGGGCACGATGATCTTCAATGATTTTCGGTGCAAATACTTCTAAATACTGCTGCACGTTATCGATGTTTTCAGCAAAGAATTGAATACTGTAGGAAATCGTGCCGTCTTCAGAATCGTGAAGAACTTTGAACATGCGCGTATTGATGAACAGTCCAGTGGCCATGGCGTTCGGAATGTAATTGCTCTTCATATAGTCCATCCATTCCTTTTCTGATTGAGGATCGATGCCAATCGTAACGTTGTATAGAAGCATGCTCAAAGGTAGGACGAGGTCTTCAAATCTTTGAATCGCCCGGCAAAATTTCTGGAATCCGATAAAAAAAGACCCATGAGATTCAAAAAGGCTCATGGGTCTAATGTCGTTTGATGGACGGCGATCTGTCTTTACTCCTTGATCAATTGTTGTCTTTGAACATTCCCTCCGGTTATTATCTGAAGAATGTATTGTCCTTTCGGAAGGCTGCTAATGTTAAGCGTCGAAGATTCGTCTACCTTTTCCGACAATATTTCTTTTCCAGCTTTGTTGTAAATGGCGACGTGTCCGGGCTGTGCTGTAGTCACCGTGATGAAATCACTCGCAGGGTTTGGGTAAAACGAGATCGCGCTAGTCTTAGCAAGAATCATTGCTGATGAGACCGGCGGGTTTACAAACAATTTTACAATGGATGTACGTACCGTTCCATCACCAGGCGTGATTTGACCAAGTGCAAATAACTCCGTTGCGTTGTCGGAAAAGTAACGGGGAAGCACGTGAAAACGCATTCCCGATGGATATTGAAAATCTTCATCCGTAGTCCCGTCCAAAAACATTACATCACTGGAGCCCTGCTCCATGTAGAAATGATAATAGGACAACAGCAAGCGATTTCCGAACCGATGCAGATCCTCCCACCAAAGGTAGCCCGATCTGACACCGGCGGAATTATCCAGAAACTCCGTATCAACTGACCCGGTGTCATCGACTTTCATCGCCTGGTAGGGGTGGCCGTTGTAGGAATAAACATGAAACCCGGTCACAAGCAAATCGAGATTATCAAGGAACATTACCTTATCAATCCTGCTTCCGCCAGGCAAGTTAAATCCAAACTGCGGAACGAATGCCGCATCGATCGAGCCGTTCGGATTCAATCTTCGTAGATTGGTCGTGCCAGGGTCAGGGCTTCCGTCGTACAATCCCATATATATTATCTTGCCGGTAGACCGATCCAAATCAAAATCGAACTCGAAGGCATTTGTAAATCCACCTATTGCTGCGTTGAATGACAAATCTTTCGAGCCATTGTTATTGAGTCGAAAAATTTTTGAGGGGCCACCCACGAGAATTTTTCCATCGTTTTGAACAATGAATTTTGACAGGGATGGGAGACCAGGATTTACATAGTTGAAAGATGGATCAAACGCGCCATCGTGTCCGACACGATAAAGTTTCTGTCCCGAACTGACGATAGCCCTGGCGTTCGCAAAGGCCTCGATCCCTGTGACGGGTTGATATAAGGTAGAGACCACAAATTTTTTCAGCACCGAGCCATTTGGATTAAGACGCGCTACATTTCGTGTCATGTGGTCGTTGACTTTGATAAACTCTCCCCCAATGTAAATAGACTCAGCAGTGCGGTCCATCACATTGATTATCCCATAGCGCATGAGTTGTGCCGAAAAGCCTAAACTCGTTCCAGTGTTGTCATATTTCGCCATTCCGTAAGTGCCTCTGGCAAGGTTTGCCGCGACCATGGAGTTATCCGGAAGAAGCAACATCCTGACATCAGCAGGGTCATAAATAACGTTTTGAAAACTATTGTCGACACTGCCGTCATCGTTTACGCGGACAATGCGGCGGTTTGTCACCACAGTGATCTTACCGTTATTGTAGTAGGCATCTTCAAAACCAAGAGAAGGATATACGAAATTAAATCCCGTATCCCGGCTTCCGTCCGCATTAAGTCGTATTGCACCATTGGCTACATTACCAGGCCTGAACCATTTACTGTGAGGAATGACCTTACCATCAGGCTGAACCAGGATGCCGTCGACTCGCTGAAACGATGCCATGCTCGGTGTGGCGTTAAAGCTTTGATCAACCGTTCCGTCCATGTTGAATCTCGCGATGCCCCAGCGTTCATAACCAGAGGATGCCCCCACGCTGTCGTATACATATTCAAAAAGTCCGGATACATAAATTTGAGATCCGAGAACCTCTATATCAGTAACCACATTATCTCCCACCAGTCCGAAGTCAGGATCGAGGGTTAGCGAAGGCGTCAGTCGCCGCACACGCCCATCCAAATCACCTACGAGGACGCTGCCGTCGGGAAGGACTTCCGTAGAAAAGGGTTGCAGGATTTCATCGATCGTTCTCAAGATGCTGCCGTCGGGAGCAAGCAAAAATAAATCTGTTGTCCCTGCTACTCGATTAGTGCCAACAACGAGGAGATTTCCGTTCGGCAATACGTCGATGTGTTCATAATCGTATTTGGAAGGAAGGTCCGTTTGAAACGATGCGTCAAGATGTCCAGTTGATGTGAGCCTTACAATCTTCCCAACAGGTTGCGTTCCGTAGTAGTCCAAGTCCCCAGCGACATAAAAGTTTCCGCCAGGTGCTTCTTTAATCATTTTTACATAAGCTTGTCGCAACACGAGCGGAGGTGTAAAAGCGGGATCAAATGTTTGTGCAAAAGTGATTGTCGGCAAACTGAACAAATTGATCAGTACAATAACAACGTTTTTGGTGAGAGAGGTTTTCATATTTAACCAATTAAGTGTTTGCCGGCGCAGTTTCGCGGCGACGATTTGAAATGTTCTTCGATTATGATGATCAGCGACCCCGCGGCGTCAACAACGTTGTCAATTAAAACGTGATCGCTGATCAAGATTTTATTCTCTAATGAGCTGCTCTCTGGAAACCTTATTCCCAATTTTTACATGAATTGAATATTGCCCGCGTGGAAGACTGGTTAAATCAACAGTTTCCGATCCTACTCCGATTTTCGACGATAACATTTTTTGACCAAGTCTGTTGTAGATCACTACTTCGCCAGACTGTTCTGTATTCACTTTAATGAAATCACTTGACGGATTTGGATAGAATGATGTTTCAATATCACCCATTCGGGCCATTGCCATTGCCGGAAGAGGATTGACAATGAATTTAGCAATCGCCAGCTTGCCTCCGCCCGGCGTCGGCGTGATCTGTCCTACTACAAACAATTCTGTAGAGTTGTCGGAGAAAACATCCGAAAGCCAATCGACTTCCATTCCTGCCGGATAGCTGAAGTCCACATCCCTGTCACCGTCGAGCCGGATAGATTCGGTGTATGCCTTTTCCTCATAGAAGTAGTTGAGGGACAATATAGCCCGGTCGCCAAACTTATGAAGATCTTCCCAGGGTGCGTAATCATCCGGTACGTCGGCGAAATTATCCAGGAAGTTAAAGTCCACCGCTCCCGTTCCGTCCACCTTCATCGCCATGTAGGCTTTACCATTATACCCGTAGACATAAAACCCCGTGACAAGCACACTTTGATCTTCGAGAAAAATAACCTTCTCTATGGGAGTAGAAGCCATCGCGGCTCCAAAAGTCGGGGCAAAGGTAGGATCAATAGATCCGTTGGCATTTAGCCTTCGTAAATTACCTGTTTGAGGATCAGGACTTCCCGGGTAAAGACCGGCGTAAATTATTTTCCCGGTTGTGCGATCAAGGTCGAAATCGAAATGACCTGAACCCACAACTCCAATGCCGGCACTGAACGAAAGGTCTACAGAGCCATTGTTGTTGAGGCGAAATATCTTCGCTGGCGCGCCCACAAGAATTTTTCCATCGTTCTGTACAATGAATTTAGAAACCGAAGGAATGCCGGGATTGACATATGTAAAAGATGGATCGAAGGTTCCGTCATGAACAAGACGATAAAGCGAAGTTCCTGAGTTTATTATTGTCTTGGCATCTGCGAAGGCTTTTATGCCGGTAACGGGTTGATATAAAGTTGATGTCTTAAATTTCTTAAGAACCGACCCGTTGGGATTTAGTCTCGCCACGTTACGGGTCAAATGATCATTAACTTTTATAAAATCTCCACCGATATAAATTGACGCCGCGGTACGATCCATTGCATGGACCAAACCATAACGCATGAGTTGAGCAGAAAATCCAAGACTCACACCACTGACACTGTACCTGGCCATGCCATAAGTTCCTCGCACAAGATTTCCTGCAATAACAGAGTTATCTGAAAGGAGAGTGATCCTCACATCACCTGGATCAAAAACAACATGCGAGAATGTAGGGTCTACACTTCCGTTCGCATTCACACGCACAATCCGGCGATTTGATACCGCAGTGATCGTTCCTCCGGAATAATAGGCATCTTCAATTACGAACGACGGAATTCCAAATGAAAATCCTGGGTCGATTGATCCATTGTTGTTCAGTCTCAATGCTCCGATCGTTCCTGTATAAAAGCTGAAATGTCCTTTGAGGGGAATGATTTTTCCATCTGGCTGAATTAACATGCGCCGCATTTCACCGAATGAGGCTGCGGCAGCGTTTGCATTGAAACTCGGATCCACTGTGCCATCCCAGTTGAAACGCGCGATGCGATTTCGCTGCGTTCCCGTCTCATCATCTGCATCGTTGTAGACATAGTCGAAGTCACCAGCGACATAGATCTGCGAGGCGTAAACCTCTATATCCGTGATTCTCTCATTGGCGAGCAGTCTGAAGGTCGGGTCAAGGGATAGGGCAGGCGTGATTCTCCACACAGTGCCATAAATGTCACCAACGAGAATACTGTTGTCGGGAAGTGCCTCAATTGCCGTTGGACCGTAAACATCGGACAACTCCTGAATCGTGTGGCCATCGGGTGCAAGCAAAAAAAGCCTCGGTATGGGCGCCACCGGGTGATGGCCCGTAACGAGCACGTTTCCATTCGGCATTACATCAATTTGGGTGTAGTCTAAATTTTTAGGAAGGTTTGAATTGAAAGTCAGATCAAGATTCCCGCTGATTGTCAGGCGCACTACCTGACCTACCTGCTGCGTTCCGAAGTAATCGAAATCTCCTAATGCGTAAATCTTCCCACCTGGTGCTTCTTTGATCATCGTTGTCTGGCCTTGGCGCAATACCAAAGGAGATGTAAAACCAGGATCGAGTACCTGCGCAAAAATCGGAGCAGAGAATGCCATCAATCCTATCAGGATAATAGCAAAGTGTTTGAGAGGGTTAGTTTTCATATGTACGTTGTTAGAGATTTCCGATAGATGATCTGTTCGTCTTCTTGGACGAGTTGATTACAATCCTTTCGAAGTCATTAGTTTTTGAAGACGAGGTGTTTGACGATAAAGCACAACCTGATAACCAACATCCGGAATAACCGACAACAACACCGTCTGAATCCGGTCATTTCACGATGACACCCAACCACCCGCAAAACTCCTTGAACGTCCGTTTAAACGGACAAAGTGCATTTAGAAACGACAAATGAAACTTTGGCTAAAGTACGCTTTTGCTAAAAAAATAAAAATTCCATCCGAATTATGATTAGGTAAATTTCAAAGTGCAGTCATATCGCGATGCCGGCGATTATCTTATCCGGCAAGCGACAACTCAATTGGATAATCAGGATATTCCGACGTAATCGGCAAGGTATTCGAATGCAGCCGTCAGCTTACCATTCTGTGCGATTGTTCCTCGTTCAATAATTTGGTTAGAGTCATTGACCAGCAACGGCCTGAGTATGCGATCAATAAGGTCGCGGCCGAATTCTTCCGAAGCGCTTCGCGGAAGTTCGCACGGCAAATTATCAACTGCCATCACCGTGACATCAGCATCATCAGAGAATGCAGGCACGACATTGCCAGAAGCACGATCATAATCGTATAACGGGTTCGTGATAGTGCTGGCCTTGCGTGTGGTAGGAATGGAGCCATCGATATCGCAGGTGATGTCCGCAATAATCCTGATTCGAAAATTGTCTTTAGATATTTCTTCCGGAGTGAAAAGCTTAGGTGCGGCCGGATTCCAATACGCCCCCGCAATGAGCATGTCGGCACGATCAGCAAACTGACCAAACGTAGATTCATAACGGTATGGGTACACGTGGAACTCTTCACGGTTAAAATGACCACCGCCGATGCGCTCATGGTAATCCGCGCTGCTGAGTTGAACATACACCGACTCATTGAAATCACGCGATAAGAAATCTTCCACCGATACTTTACGCACGCCTGCGCTGTCCAGCGTTTCCATAGCACCTTTTCCTACGCGTCCCGCCCCTGTCAAAACAATTCGGATCGGAGGAAGCTGTACTTTTCGAAGCTCGAGTTTCAAATCATTTACATCAAAGCATTCAAAAGCTCTCCGCAGATGGAATTTGTTGTATCGTTTTCCGTATGTCCACAGTGCATTGTATGCGCCGACAATCCCGGCATAACGTCCGAATGCAACAAGGCGGTTTCCCTGATAATCTTTTAAAGCTTCGTAGTCAATCAGCCTGATCTTTTTGCTGAGAATGGTTCTTAGCAATTCCCTGTTGTATGGCTGCTTTTTTATCGTGTGGGAGAAAAACAGATAAGTTTTTTCATCGATGAGGTTTTCAATGGGGACCTCTTTCACTCCCATGAGAATATCGCAATCAGAAACATCGTTCACCACTTCCACTCCCAATCTCTGGTATTCCTCATCGCGAAAGCAACGCACCTCGCTGGACTGGCACAAAATTGTGACGGAGGGGAAACGTTGCATGATCTCCTCCACCTGACGTGGCGTGAAGGGGACTCTTTTGTCCGGCGGGTTCTTTCCTTCCCGAAGCAATCCAATCTTAACAGGGCGCATAAAATATTGGTCGCGCGTCAGAACTCAATCAGCACCTGATTTTTTTCAACGCTGGTTCCTTTTGTCACCTTAACGTGCTTTACAACGCCATCGCCAGGCGCTTTGATCACGTTCTCCATTTTCATTGCTTCAAGTATGAGCAACGGGTCATTTTGTTTCACGACATCACCCTCTTTCACCTTTAGATCAATGATCAGACCCGGCATCGGCGCTTTGACAAAATTCAGTTTTCCCGTACCCGCGTTTTGCATTCCCATCTTTTCCAGCAGAAGATCAACCTTATCGCGGACCTGAAC
>JAEYXN010000141.1 GCA_023431285.1 Bacteroidota bacterium | reverse complement strand
CGACTCTCGATATCAATTGCAGCGGTCACTACATCTCCCTCGCTTAGCTTGTATTGATCTACTTTATCTCCCCAGACTGATAAGCATATTTTTTTGGGATACTGTGCCTGCGTTTCGAGGATAAACTCCTGTTTTTTCCATTGCCCTTTCTTACCGGTACCTGTTTGCAGAGGCAACAACTGAATAATCCTTCCTTTAACTTCCATTATTATTGATTTACACTAAATATTTGCCTTCAAAGCTAGTCCGTTCCCGCGAGATGAGTGCAAGAATGTCTCGCGAAAATCCTGACAACGACGTTATTGTTTTCGCCTCAGCCTTTTAAAGAATTCATCGATCAGCTCTTTAGCTTCCGCGGCCTTCACACCCGTAACGACCTCTGTTTTTGGGTGCAGTAGAGGGGTCTGTACCAGAGAGAATCCACGCTGAACATCGTGAGCGCCAAAGATAAGTTTCTGCAGTTGCACCCAATGAAGGGCTCCGGCACACATGACGCAAGGTTCAAGCGTCACATAAAGGGAACATTCGTTAAGGTATTTTGATCCGAGATAATTGGCTGCAGATGTTACAGCCAGCATCTCTGCGTGTGCCGTGGCATCCGTTAATCGTTCAGTTTGATTGTGGGCGCGAGCGATTATACGATTCTTACAGACGACGACGGCCCCGACGGGCACTTCCCCGCTCTCGAACGCCTTTTGAGCTTCCTTAAGCGCTTCCCGCATGAAGTATTCGTCGGTGAACAGCTCCATCTATTTCGAGAAAGTTGGCTGTTCTTTGTTCTCCTGCTGCGGTTGTGTTCTCTTCACAGTAATTCCATCCATGATCGCCTGGGCGGTTTCCTGCCACTGTTCACGCATTCTCCTTGGACAATGAAATGAAAAGACGATAGTGCGATCGGGATCAACGAGGTATTGTATATAACTGTATTGGACCACGGGATCTTTCAATCCGGTATTCTGCCGGTTTCCATTCATCCGCGACTCGAATTCGAAGTAAATGAATTTCCTTTTGTTAACTTCCCTGACACCTTCGCCAATAATATCCACTTTGTCGAACATGTTTAGCAAACTTGATTTGAAGAAGCGCTGCGAAAGAGAGAGATCTGCATCGGGCCATTGCGTTGCCGAAATATTGACGCTGAAGTCGGCGGTGCGATCTTCGTTCGTATAGGCTACAAGAGGCTTTCTTACAGATGGATATCTCTGTGCGACGTCCAGTGGATCCATCGCCGACCATTCCTTCGGCACAAGCACCGAAATGTCATTGTTCACCTTGACCTTAACCATTTTAGGTTTATCAACCCAGGCAAAACAGACAAAAACCACAAAAAATATCGTGGCCGCCGCCCGACTTTTAGCTTTCACCATATATTTTTCAGAAACAAAGATTGTTAAATTCGCGCCTTAATTGGCTTAATCCTTCCTGCTGGAAGCAAAAAGCACGCAAAAATAATTAAAACTCCCATGTTAAGAACTCATACTTGCGGCGAACTGAGGTTATCGGATGTAAACAAACAGGTGTCTTTGTGCGGTTGGGTACAGCGCGTCAGGGACAAGGGTAGCGTGCTTTGGCTTGACCTCCGCGACCGGTATGGCCTAAGCCAGTTGATCTTTGAGGACGGAAAGACAGATGCGGCTACAATGAATGCTGCACGTAGTCTGGGACGAGAGTTCGTCATCCAGGTGGAAGGAGTTGTTGTGGAACGTTTGTCCAAAAACGATAAGATTCCCACCGGAGAAATTGAAGTGAAGGTATCAAGGTTAGTGATCCTGAACTCCGCAAAGCTTCCACCATTCACTATTGAAGATGACACCGATGGCGGGGATGAGCTTCGTATGAAATACCGTTACCTGGACCTGAGAAGGAATCCGGTTCGTGATAATCTTATGCTTCGTCATAAAATGGCGCAGCAGACTCGTGCATATCTCGATGCACAACAGTTCATCGAAGTGGAGACACCTGTTTTGATTAAGTCTACACCAGAGGGCGCGCGCGATTTCGTGGTCCCTTCGCGGATACATCATGGTGAGTTTTATGCATTACCACAGTCACCGCAGACATTTAAGCAGTTGCTGATGGTTTCCGGTTTTGACAGGTATTATCAGATAGTGAAATGTTTCCGCGATGAAGATCTTCGCGCAGACCGTCAGCCTGAGTTTACTCAGATCGACTGCGAGATGGCATTCATCACACAGGAAGATATTCTTAATGTGTTTGAAGGTTTGATCCGTCACCTTTTCAAAAACGTAAAAGGAATTGACCTTCCCTCAGTCCCGAGGATGACTTATGACACCGCCATGTCACTCTACGGTTCCGACAAGCCCGATACTCGTTTCGGCATGCAGTTTACCGAGATCACAGAGTTGACGCGTGGTAAAAACTTCGCCGTGTTTGACTCTGCGGAACTTATTGTTGGTATCAATGCTAAAGGATGTTCTGAATTCACCCGCAAACAAATCGATGAACTCACAGATTATGTGAAACGTCCTCAGATCGGCGCAAAAGGTCTGGTGTATGTGCAATGTAAAGCTGATGGTTCCTACAAATCTTCTGCAGACAAGTTTTACTCCCAGGAAGATGTGAAAGCGTGGGGAGAAAAAATGGGTGCTGAGCCTGGTGACCTCTTGCTGATCATGGCGGGGGAAAAATATAGTACGCGCAAGCAACTGAACGAACTGCGTTTGTTCGTTGGTGAAAAACTCGGCCTTCGCGATAAGAATAAGTTTTCAGCGCTTTGGGTTCTGGATTTCCCTCTTTTGGAGTGGAACGAGGAGACGAAACGATACCACGCGATGCACCATCCATTTACTTCGCCGAAACCTGACGATATCAAACTACTTGATACTGACCCGGCTGCGGTCAGGGCAAATGCATATGATATGGTGATCAACGGTACTGAAGTAGGTGGAGGTTCTATAAGGATACACGACCGCCCGACCCAGCAGTTGATGTTCAATCATCTCGGCTTCACAGAAGAAGAAGCGCGTAAGCAATTTGGGTTCTTGATGGAAGCTTTTGAGTTCGGAGCGCCTCCGCACGGTGGTATTGCATTCGGGTTCGATCGCCTTTGCTCAATCTTTGGTGGATCAGATTCCATTCGCGACTATATCGCGTTCCCTAAAAACAACGCAGGCCGCGACGTAATGATTGATTCCCCCTCATCCATCGCTGATGAACAGCTCAAAGAACTTGCTCTGATTATTAAGTCTTGAGCAAGGATCTCTTTTCAGGACACTCGGGAGTGTATGCTGCATTCCGACCAACGTATCCGGAAGAGCTCTATCAGTTTATATTTCAACATGTGCCACAGAAGACGGGTGCCTGGGACTGTGGCACCGGCAACGGACAGGTAGCCCAACGGTTAGCGCTGGATTTCGATCAGGTATTCGCCTCTGATATCAGTGAGAAACAGCTTGCCCATGCTCCAGTCATTCCAAATGTGTTTTATTCGGTAACACCAGCGGAGTACACACACTTTAAAGACAATACCTTTGATCTCATCACGGTTGGCCAGGCTTTGCATTGGTTCGATGTGGATAAATTTTGTAAAGAGGTAAGAAGAGTGTCAAGGAAAAATGCGGTTGCTGCGTTTTGGGGTTATGGCAATGTGGAGGTAAACGAAGACCTGGATCCCATTATTTCGAACTTCTATTCAAAAGTAGTCGGTCCATATTGGGACGACGCCCGAAAGCATGTTGAGAATGAATACCTCGATTTACCATTTCCTTTCGAACGAATCAACGCACCGAAATTCTCAATTGAGAAGAAGTGGACCATTGGTCAATTCGCAGGGTATTTCGAAAGCTGGTCTGCCACGCAAAAATATATTCAGGAGAATCAGCGGAATCCTGTAACTATTCTTAAGGAAAAGTTATTAGCGAAATGGGGACCAGAAGAAACTGTAACAGTCAGATTCCCCTTATGTCCTCCTCGGAAGAATCTAATTTCACTCAAACAACTCTGCGACAGGGTGACCGATGCAGCCATTTGGAAACGGGATACTCAACAGTGTCGAGATCGTCGGTGCTAAATCGGTGATTGAGTAATAGCGTGCTGATGAACCTTTCTTCACACCTTTTCCATAGAACAGAATCGGTACGTGTGTATCGTACGTATACGGCGAACCATGGGTCGTACCTTGAACCGAGCTTTGATCCAGCCAACCTGGTTCCAGTACATATACGACATCGCCGCTACGCTTTTGATGATATCCACGAATGAGTAATCCCTTAATGCCACCCTCATCGTATTTACCTTGCCGAAGGACAGCTTCAGTATAATAATTCGCGACTCCCTCCTGGCTTAACAAAAATCTTCCGATCAATTCAGACACAATAAAGAGGTCCATTCCAGAGGTTTTCGGAGCACCCTGAAAAGCATCTTGATTAAGGTACACCTGGTTATTACTAATGGAGCCTATAAGGTCCTTTCCTGGGAAATATGATGCGAGAAATTCCTGAAGAAGTGCCTTCACATGCTCGGCATTAAAATAACCAGCAGGCACTCCGTTATCCTTGAGCAGCTGCGGAACATCTGCCGCAGCATGATCAGACGTGAGGAATACTACGTAATTGTTTTGGCCTACCTCCTGATCCAGTTTCTTCAAGAGATCAGCGAGATTGCGATCAAGTCGGAGAAACATATCCTGAACCTCGACTGAACGAGGTCCTGCAGAGTGCCCCACTGCGTCTGTCGAAGAGTATGAAATGGTAAGGAAATCTGTAACCTGATCCTTGCCCATTCCTTCGCTCGATATAGCGGCTTTGGCAAATTCTGTAAGAAGATCGTTACCAAAAGGAGTTGAATTAACCAGATCGTACCCACCATTGCGTTCGTTAAGAGACTTCAGATCATAAGGAAAAGTCGCCGATTGTTTTCCCTGCCACTTTCTTTCGTATGGAGATTGATCGGGTCCGCTTTCCTTATACTGCTCGATCGGCAGAAGAGGCTTCCATGTTTGCGACAAATAGATCGAAGGCAAATTCTTGGTATTGAAAGCCTTCACCCATTCTGGTAATGCTTTCATGTAGTAGGTACTACTGATGAATTTTCCGGTTTTACCATTATACCAATAAGCAGCATCGGCCATGTGTCCTGCGGGAAGCACGGCGCCACGATCCTTCATGGAAATTCCAATCACCTTGGATTGTTTATTGGTAAAAAGCTTAAGCTCATCTGTGACCGTCGAGGAAAGCATACGCCAAGGGGATACATTTCCGCCGGTAGTATTTTCAGCAACAGTAGAGTGCATCGGATCATTGACGCAGTTCACAAACTTCTTTAATTGCTTATCATAAAAATCATTTCCGATAATTCCATGAACAGCAGGCGTTGTTCCGGTGTATACAGAAGCGTGACCAGGGCCAGTGACGGTGGGAGCGTAATTATAATGCGCATTCTTCAGCTGGAATCCATCGTTCAAGAGACGCTTGAAGCCGTCGTTCCCGAACTTTGAATAATAACGGTACAGGTATTCCTGACGCATCTGATCGACCATAATTCCTACAACGAGCCGTGGCCGGTCGGACGGCTCCGGCGATTGCGCAGCAGTATGCAGGCTGCACCCGATCAGAAAGACAATTACGTAAACCCTCATAGCACACAATATAAAAA
>JAEYXN010000128.1 GCA_023431285.1 Bacteroidota bacterium | reverse complement strand
TCCTGAAGGAGATTCCCTTTAAAGGGACGGCGACTTCCTGGAGTGTGTATACCCCCTCAGACTGTTGAAACGAATGACGGATGGAGGAGTCATTATTCACATCCATAGCGTTTTTCATAGCAAACTCGCGGGCCCTCTTAATGACGATGTCAAGATCCTCTTTTGATCGCAGCGTACCTTCGAAATGGATTGTAAGTGACATGATAATAGTATGATTTAGCCAATGCCTGAAGGTACGTGGCCAGACTAACATAAATGCATGGAATGCTAACAGGAAAACCGGACGATCTGAAGTGAAGTCGGGTTGCAACTGACGGATACCCATTTGCGGGGCATGGAAGGTAGAGGCGATGCTGGAATGCAGACTTAATTTTAGTCTGCAGAAAGCTGGAATTGGTGACTAATGTATAGTCTGCAGAAAGACATGTGTCCAGTCTCCTACAGTCAAAGTACATTGTGGGTATACGGAGTGAAGGAACAGGAAGCGATTTCCTGATCTGAGGCTATTGTCCCAGGTCGAAGCGAATCTGGTACTCCACGCCGCTCTCGCGCAGAACGCGGATTACTTCAGTTGCCTTTCTGGCTTTTGGGATGTATTCAAAGGCTCCCTTGCTCTCTGTTTGACGGCCAAGTTGTTGGAGTCTCTCTCTCAGGTTCGTGTTGTTCCGCAATTCTGAATCAGGAACAGTAATGACTGGTCTCATGACGCGAATGTAATGTAAAACGTCTTTGCCTTTCAAGCCGCTGGTTTGAATTATCGGTAAGTTGCTGAGTAAGACTGGCAAAAAAAAACTATCATGCTCGACAAGATTTTGGGACTAAAAATTCTTGGCGTTATTGCAATGCGTTGATAAGATTTTTGTGATGAAATTTTTTTCGCGCATAGCGATTAGGTTGGATGATCCTGGATAGGCCAGGGTATTCACATACGCCTGGCGAAGTATGGCTTACGTAGGAAACGTTCCCCAGACGACCAGCCTTATCTAGCGTATGGTTTCTGGACGAGGACATCGGTCTATTATTAAGACAATCCTGCCGTCCCTCAGACTATTCAAACATCATAAAAGTTTTTGATCATTCTTTAGGTTAGCTCTCGGAGGATTTGCACATTTAGTGTTCGGACAGGATAGGGGTGTCACCTCGTGTGGAGTGTGCTTTACTAAACATTAACCTATGCGTTTCATTGACCGTCTCCGGCAGCCTTCCAAAGGCACACTTGCTTTGGTTGGTTTTCTCGTCGCCCTTTCAGGATGTTCACGAATGAAAATAGAACTGCCGGAACCTGTAGGTCCGGTTCCGTCACCAGCTCAATTGAAATGGCAAGAGATGGAAACAAATGCATTCATTCATTTCACCATCAATACATTTACTGATAAGGAGTGGGGATTTGGTGACGAGAAGCCATCATTGTTCAATCCTTCAGAGCCAGATGTCGATCAATGGATATCTACTCTGAAAGAGGCGGGATTCAAAGGTGTAATCCTTACAACGAAACATCACGATGGGTTTTGTTTGTGGCCTTCGCAGTACACGCAACACACCATTCAACAGAGTCCATATAAGAACGGCGAAGGTGATCTTGTAAAAGAAGTTTCAGAAGCTTGCAGGAAACACGAGATGCAATTTGGTATTTACCTTTCTCCCTGGGATAGAAACCGCTCGGATTATGGAAATTCTGCCTATATCGAATACTATAGAAATCAGCTTAGAGAACTATTCACGAATTACGGACCGGTTTTCGAAATGTGGTTTGACGGTGCGAATGGTGGGGATGGACATTATGGAGGCGCCCGCGAAACACGTCGAATAGCCGGCGCTACCTATTATGAATGGCCTGTCACGCTTGATGCCGTAAAGAAAATGCAACCTGATGTTCTTTTCTTCAGCGATGCGGGACCTCATATCCGATGGGTAGGAAACGAGAAAGGTATTGCAGGGACAACGAACTGGAATACCATCACACCGGATACCCTATACGCCGGAAAGCCCGGGATAGAAGAGTTGTTGCAAACGGGTTCTGAAGACGGTACACATTGGATACCTGCGGAGGTTGATGTTTCGATCCGTCCCGGATGGTTCTATCATCAAAAAGAAGATTCGCTTGTAAAATCCGGAGAGAGACTGTTTGATATATACCTTTCATCCGTCGGACGCGGGTCGACACTTCTTCTCAATGTACCACCAGATCGTCGCGGGAAGATCCATGAGAATGACCTTGCCGCATTGAAGGAGTACCGCAGACTCATCGATGAATCATTCAAAAACAATTTAGCGAAGAACGCAACTGTGATATCGAGCACAATCCGTGGGGATGATAAACGTTATTCCCCCATGAAAACTATCGACGGAGAGAAGAATACCTATTGGGCTACTGATGATGCTGTGAACAGTGGTTGGGTTGAGCTTTCCCTGGCGGAAGAATCCAATATTTCGTTTGTCATGATGCAGGAGTACATCTCCCTCGGTCAGCGTGTAAAGGAATTTTCGATTGAAGTATTCGTAAATGGTTCATGGCAGGAAGTTTCGAGGGGAACAACGATTGGTTACAAACGCATCGTGAAGATTGATCCCGTCAGGACAGCAAAAGTAAGGATTAACCTAAAAGACGCGAAGGCGTGCCCGGTGATCTCTAGTATCTCATTATATTAATTGATCAAACACTCAAACCCTAAATAAATGCCGGATTTTCAAATCAAGAAAAATGCAAAGGAGTACGATGTCTGTATCATTGGCTCGGGTGCGGGAGGTGGTATGGCTGCATATACTCTTGCAAATGCGGGTGTAAAAGTTGTCATTCTTGAAGCAGGACCACTTTACGATCCGGCGAAGAATGTAACGCAGCTTAAGTGGACTTACGAGTCTCTCCGTCGTGGCGCGTCCACTCGCTTCCGTCCATTCGGCGACCTCGATGCTGCGTATGGCGGATGGGATATAGACGGTGAGCCCTATACACATGTGGGCGGCACAAAGTTCGACTGGTTCCGCTCTAGAATGCTGGGAGGACGAACAAACCATTGGGGGCGAATCAGCTTACGGTTTGGTCCGAAAGATTTTAAGCGAAAGAGTATCGATGGATTGGGTGACGACTGGCCAATCGGATACGATGATGTGGCACCTTATTACGATAAGGTAGACAGACTGATCGGTGTATTTGGTTCAAAGGAAAATCTTCCCAATGATCCCGATAGTATCTTTCTACCGCCGCCAAAGCCGAGACTTCACGAATTATTTATCAAAGAGGCTGGAATTAAACTGGGAATCCCTGTGATTCCTTCACGTCTTTCTATTCTTACGCAAAAGATCAACGATCAAAGGGGACAATGTTTTTATTGTCATCAATGTAATCGCGGATGTCAGGTGTATGCAGATTTTTCGTCTTCATCTGTTCTGGTGAAACCCGCGCTTGAGACCGGGAACGTAGATGTGATTGCCAACGCAATGGCGCGGGAGGTACTGACGGGAGATAACGGCTTGGCTACTGGAGTTTCTTACGTCAGCAAAGAAGACATGCAGGAGTATGTGGTGAATGCCAGGGTAGTCGTACTTGCTGCGAGTTCCTGTGAGTCGGCGAGACTTCTGCTGAACTCAAGGTCTTCCCGTCATCCAAATGGTTTGGGAAACTCGAGTAACGTGGTTGGAAAGTATCTCCATGATTCTACCGGATCTGCCATGGGAGGAATTCTGCCAAAACTCATCGGTCGCAAGCGATACAATGAAGATGGTGTTGGCGGAATGCACGTATACACACCGTGGTGGCTGGATAACAAGAAGCTTGACTTCCCGCGTGGGTATCACATTGAATATGGCGGTGGTCTGGGTATGCCCGCTTACGGATTTGGCTTCGGTATCCAGCATCTCAACGGCAAATACCCCGGCCGTGATGGAAGCACAAAACCTTCCGGTGGATATGGCGCGTCACTTAAAGATGACTATCGTTATTTCTACGGAGCTACTTTCGGAATGGCGGGCCGTGGTGAAGCGATTGCACGCGAAGATAATTATTGCGAGATCGATCCAAACAAGGTTGACAAGTTTGGCATACCAGTGCTGCGTTTTCATTACAAGTGGAGCGACTTCGAAGTGAAGCAGGCAAAACATATGCAGGAAACTTTTGAAGAGCTGATCCATAAGATGGAAGGGGTTGTTACCTGGGGTAAAGGCAGCGCCGAAAATGACTGGGGACTGGAGGCGCCCGGAAGAATTATCCATGAAGTAGGAACTACCAGAATGGGTGATGATCGCAAAAAGTCTGTTGTTAACAGATACAATCAGTCGCATGACTGCAAGAATGTTTTTGTAATGGATGGGGGGCCTTTTGTTTCCCAGGCAGACAAAAACCCCACATGGACGATCCTTGCGCTGGCGATGCGCGCTTCAGAATACATGATCGAAGAACTAAAGAAAAAGAACTTATAAGCTATGGATCGTAGAAAATACATCAAATCTCTTGTGGTTGGTTCCACGGCGGCGGGTCTGCTGTTGAAATCGTGTGATACACCACCAAAGGCCGAGCTAAAGCCAGAAACCACTTCAAAGATCGACAGAACTCCGGAGGAGGCTGCGCGCGAGAAGATGCTTATGAGTGAAACTTTTTTCACGGACCATGAGATGAAAACGATCACCATTCTTGGCGATATAATTATTCCGCGGGATGAGAAGTCAGGAAGCGCTTCCGATGCGAAAGTTCCGGAGTTCATAGAATTCATTGTAAAGGATATGCCGGCACATCAATTACCAATGCGTGGTGGCCTGCGATGGTTGGATGTTCATTGCATGAAACGATTCAACGCTGACTTTGCGTCGTGTTCATCGGAGCAGCAGACCGAAGTGGTTGACGATATCGCATTTCCTGAGAAGGCTCGTCCTGAGATGTATCCTGGAGTAGCATTTTTCTCTTTGATACGAGACCTTACTGCCACAGGATTCTTTACAAGTGAAATGGGTATTAAGGACCTGGGTTATGAAGGTAACCGTCCTAATCAATGGGATGGAGTTCCGCAGGATGTATTGGATCAGTATGGCTTGAAATACGACGCACGAACACTCGAGATCAGTGTGAAACACACCTGAGCAGAATTATCCGGATCATTAATAGTCGATCTGGATGTCGTGCGCAGCCAGAAGTCCAGGCAATCCATTAAGGGAAAACTTCGCCTTTTTAATCCGGTTTGTCTCTGGATTTATAATGTAATTCAATGCACTCCGGAAATCTGCTTTTTCGAGGGTAGTGTTATCGAATACTGCATCGGCAAGATCACACTCGTCGAATGTTGCTCCGGTCAGATCCGCGTCAGTGAGGTCCGCTTCCTGAAGAGTGCATTTCCTGAAAAGAGTCTTTGGTAGCTTCTTGCGATAGAACGTCGCGTGATTCAGGATGCACTCCTGGAATGCGAGACTTAGTCCGAAGTCGTTGCATGCGTTGAATTGTAATCCCAGCATTTTGCAATCCCGGAACCGCACTGTTCTTAAGGCTGTGTCCCGGATGTTGGCCATGCTTAAGTCACAACCAATGAACTCACATTCAATAAATCTTATCCCGGAAAGATTTGCCTGTGCGAAGTAGCAATTTCTGAAGGTGCAGTTTTCATATTCTCCAGGGGGCAGAGGTTCATTCAGAAAATTTTGTTTTTCGAAAGTGGTGTCATAGACGTATGCTTCTTTCATGCGATTAAGAATTCTTGGTGATGTAGATATATCAAAAGTAAGCTTTCAGTTCTTTCAGTCCTTTCGGGGTCGCGAACGGTTCGAAAATTTTTGCGACGATACTTAAATAATGGGCTCGCTGTTGTTCGTGCGTCATGTTTTTTTGCGAAATCGCGGACTCAGATATCCAGAACCGTGCGATCAACGAGATGGCTGAAACCAGAAAGTCAATGTCTTTGCTATTACGTGTGCGGATATATTTGTTGCGCTGAAGGTGTACGATATTACTTCGCCACACGTCCACTCTGCGTGTTTGCGTCTTATTGTAATTCCGCGATATGATCGCGTTCCTTTCCATAATATGAACGAAGCTGAGCAATAGACACCGGTATGTTACATGATTCGCGAAAACACCATCCAGCATGCGGAAGAAATCCTGCATCGTGATGAGTTCATTTGCGATGATAGTCTGATCATTCAGAAGAGCAAGACCTTCAGAAAGCCTGTTTACCAGTGCGTCTTTTGTAGGAAAGTAGTAAGTCAGATTACCGATGCGAAGACCAGCAGCCTCGGCAATTTCGCGCATCCCGACGTATTCGATACCCTTTGCATTAAACATTTTGAGGGCTGTCTCTACAATCTTATCTTGGGTTGAAATCTTTTGCGCTATTTTTTTGGTCATTGTCCTAACCTTTTTAATAATGGGTCGTATTTAGGTCATTGTCCAAAAGTATTAAAACGTTAATTAATTTCAGAATGCGCTACCATTATCCGCACACAATTGAAAATGGCCATGGAGAAGTGCTCACTTTTATCCGTCATGTGCCGGACGAAGACGGGGGTTGGCTGGATATTGAAAATGAAGTAAAACCAGGAGCTGGTCCGCCGATGCATGTGCATCATCTTCAGGATGAAAGCCTCACTGTAGTTAGTGGCCGGATTGGAACGCAAGTGCAGGGAGAGGAGCCAAAATATTTCGGGCCCGGTGAGTCTGTGACGTTCTATCTTGGGGTGTCACACAGATTCTGGAATGCTGGCCAGGAAAAGCTCGTGTGCCGAGGTTGGGTCAGGCCAGCGAACAATCTTGAATATTTCCTCACCGAGATGTACAAGTCATTACAATCAAACCCCGCAGGAGAGCCTAGAAAGTTCGACGGAGCCTTCTTGCTTCACCGATATCGGTCTGAGTTTTCGATGCCCGAAATTCCGCCTTTTGTAGTGCGTTTCCTTTTTCCTGTTACGTATATGATCGGCAGACTCACAGGAAAATACAGAAAGTTTCATGATGCCCCTCCGCCACTGGGTATACAGGCAGTGCCGCAGACCGTTACAAGAAATTCTATTTAATAAACTGGATCTGGCGCCGCAAGAATTATTGCGCGGTAGCGATTGCTTTCTCCTGCATTAACCCTTGCGGACGCCAATTGATTCCTGGCCCGTGGATATTCCGTTAGTCTTGTCTTAGAGAGTTCGACGCGAGCCACGTGTGTCGAATTTTGCAGCAAATGCAACGTAATTGCACGCTTTTTCTTGATAGATTTGCGTCGTGAAAGTCCTTTCATTTCTGTTTGCAATGCTTTTCCTCGCCGAGGCGATTTCGCCTTGTGATGACGCAGAATCCTGCAAGGACGAACATGCGACGCAGTTGTTAGGCGATGAATCTCATGATCACAATGACGATGCGGCAGATACATGTTCACCGTTTTGTATCTGCAGCTGCTGCGGAACAAAAATGACGGAGCCACAAAAGTTCTATTTCCCTCAACCTGAGCAAGACTTTCATACTTTGAATACTCCTTCCCGCGAATTGTCCGCAATAAAATATTACGCTAACATCTGGCAGCCGCCCAGACCCCTCTCCGCTTAGTCTGCAAATATTCTTTTTTTAGTGATACTTATCACCGCGGTGTGACTCGCTGCGCGTTAATTTCAATTAATGGTTTTTTATGCTAGACCGAATAATACATTATTCAATCAGGAATAAACTTGTCATCGGACTGCTGACATTGGCACTTGTGGTCTGGGGTGTTTATTCATTAACAAGATTGCCCATTGATGCCGTCCCTGACATCACCAACAATCAGGTTCAGATCATCACCTCTGCGCCATCGCAGTCGGCCATGGATATTGAAAGGCTGATCACCTTTCCTATCGAGCAGACCATGGCTACCATTCCTCATATTGAAGAAATGCGGAGCTTTTCGCGTTTCGGGTTATCGGTAGTCACTGTCGTTTTTGAAGAGGACGTCGATGTTTTCTGGGCCCGGCAGCAGGTAGGGGAAAGGTTGTCTATAGCAGCAAGACAAATTCCTCCCGAGATTGGTCTTCCTGAACTTGCGCCAATTACGACGGGGCTTGGAGAAATATATCAATATATAATTCGCCCGGAAAAAGGCTATGAGGATAAATACAATGCGATGGAACTGCGCACCATGCAGGACTGGATCGTCAGGCGACAACTTCTCGGAATTCCCGGCGTCGCAGAAGTGGCCAGCTTCGGTGGTAAGCTGAAACAGTATGAGATTGCTGTCGATCCTGACAAGCTACGAAGTTACAACCTTGGCCTTGCTGATGTATTCACCGCGCTGGAGAAGAACAACCAGAATATGGGAGGAGCTTACATCGACAGAAATCCCTCTGCATTTTTCATCCGCAGTGAAGGACTAATCGGATCGATAGATGATGTTGAAAAGATTGCGTTGACTACGACTGCATCGAAGGTGCCTGTACTTATTCGCGATGTCGCTAAAGTGGGATTTGGGCATGCCACCCGATATGGCGCAATGACCTACAACACTGAAGGTGAAGTGGTCGGTGCGATTGTGATGATGCTCAAAGGAGAAAACTCAAATGCGGTTGTGAATCGTGTTAAGGAACGCGTTGAACAGATCAAACAGACATTACCGGAAGGTGTGACGATTGATGTGTTTCTCGACCGGAGTAAGCTAGTCAACCGCGCAATGAAGACAGTGGAGACAAACCTGATTGAGGGTGCGCTCATCGTTATCGCGGTCCTTGTGCTTTTTCTTGGCAACCTGCGCGCAGGACTCATAGTTGCTTCGGTTATCCCACTGGCAATGTTGTTCGCGGTGAGCATGATGACTGTGTTCGGCGTTTCAGGAAATCTTATGAGTCTTGGTGCGATCGATTTTGGTCTCATCGTCGATGGGGCTGTGATTATTGTTGAAGCGACGATGCATCACCTCGGAATGAGAGGCTTCAGCAGAAAGTTGACTCAAAGTGAAATGGATCTTGAGGTCTATCAATCTGCATCACAAATGAGAACATCAGCTGCCTTCGGCGAGATAATTATTCTTATTGTGTACCTGCCGATCCTTGCATTGGTGGGCGTAGAAGGAAAGATGTTCCGCCCGATGGCGCAGACAGTGAGCTTCGCGATTCTGGGCGCCTTCATTCTTTCGACTACGTACGTGCCAATGATGTCTGCTTTGTTCCTTAGCAAGAATCCAGGTCACAAGGTTACGTTCTCAGACAGAATGATGAATTTTCTCAATCGTCTTTATTCGCCATCTCTTTTGTTTGCGTTGCGTCATAAAGCAATGGTGATCGTTTCTGCAGTACTTCTGCTGGCCGGGGCTGGTTTTCTTTTTTCGAGAATGGGAGGTGAGTTTCTTCCCACACTCGAAGAGGGTGATTTTGCTTTGGAGATCAGATTGCTCACCGGGAGCAGCATGACGCATACTATTGATGTAACCACACAGTCGGCGGATATTCTTCTCAAAAAGTTTCCTGACGAAGTAGTGGAGGTGGTAGGCAAGATCGGAACATCAGAGGTGCCAACGGATCCTATGCCACTTGAAGCTTGTGACTTGATGGTAATACTTAAACCGAGAGAAGAATGGGTCAAAGCAAAATCACGGGAAGAACTTGCTGAAAAAATGGGGAAAGCGCTCGAAGCTATTCCGGGTGTTGCTTTTGGTTTCCAACAGCCGATTCAAATGCGCTTCAATGAGTTGATGAGTGGGGTCCGACAAGATGTGGCAGTAAAAATCTTTGGTGAAGATTTGAATGTGCTGACGGACCTGTCGAAACAGGTGGCTCGTGTTGTACGAACCGTAGACGGGTCGAGGGATCTCTACTTAGAAGAGGTTGGCGGGCTTTCTCAGATCGTTGTGGATATCGATCGTGATGAAATTGCTAAATATGGTTTGAACGTGTCGGATGTTAACGACGCAATTGCAGTGGCCTTTGCAGGTAAGCCTGCGGGATTGGTTTTTGAAAATGAACAGCGTTACGATCTGGTGGTGAGACTTGAGGCCGAAAGGAGAGGTTCGATCGAGGATGTCGCCAATATCTTCGTTACGAATACCAGTGGCGAGCAGATTCCACTCAGACAAGTAGCGGAGGTTGCCTTTCGCGTTGGGCCGAACCAGATTCAAAGGGAGGATGCCAAACGAAGGATCATTGTCGGCTTTAATGTTCGTGGTCGTGATGTTGCCACTGTGGTAGATGATATCAGGGCCAGAATTTCGCAAGAAGTAAAGTTTCCACCAGGGTATTATCCTACGTTCGGAGGTCAGTTTGAAAATCTCGAGGAAGCACAGGCCCGTCTTTCGATATCAGTACCCCTCGCGTTGCTTCTTATTTTTACACTTCTGTTTTTTACATTCATGTCCGTCCGTCAGGCGTTGTTAATATTTTCAGCGATTCCGATGTCGGCTATCGGAGGCGTTGTAGCATTGTATTTGCGAGGGATGCCATTCAGTATTTCGGCGGGCGTTGGATTCATTGCATTATTCGGCGTCGCCGTTTTGAATGGTATTGTGTTAATCTCTCAATTCAACAGACTTCGAAAAGAGGGAGCGCATGATCTGGAGGACGTTGTTGTTCAGGGAACGCATACCCGACTTCGGCCTGTCCTCATGACCGCTGCGGTTGCTTCTCTTGGATTTTTGCCGATGGCACTCGCAACGAGTGCCGGTGCTGAGGTTCAAAAGCCGTTGGCGACGGTGGTAATCGGTGGGCTCATCAGTGCCACGCTGCTCACGTTGATCGTATTGCCGTGTCTGTATATCTACTTTGAAAATCGGAACTCTTCTAAACAGTTGGAAACATGAAGATATTAATAATCATTGCGGGCATCCTTACGATTTGTTCACCTGGGTTGAGCCAGTCGCTGCCGGGAATGGAGCGCGCTGTGGATGCGGCGTTGAACAACAACCTTCGAATTAAATCCGCCCGCGACCGCGCCGATGCGACAAGATATCTGCAGAAAACGTCCGTAGACCTTCCCAAGACGGAGGCGATGCTGATGTATGGCCAGTATAATAGTTATGCGAGAGAGGATAATAATATCACCATCACGCAGAGTATTCCATTCTCCGCCTTTGGAAGCCAGGCTTCATACAACAGGACCGCTACACGCGCAGGAGAAAAGGAGACATTGGTAACAGAGAATGAAATTTCGTACCAGGTACGGGATGTCTTCATGGATCTGGTCTACGCTATGGAATTAAGAAAGCTTCTGCAACAGCAGGACAGTCTTTTTGCCGGCTTTGAAACATCGGCGACAAGAAGATATGAGACTGGTGAATCGACCCTGCTTGAACAAAGTACCGCGCGTTCACAACGGAATCAGTCTGTTGTGCAGCTACAGCAGAACAACGCTGACATTATGCGGCTGAAGCAAAGGTTGGATTATCTGGTCAACGCTGATGTTGATGTGAGCGGTGAAATTCTTTCACCGTTGTCCTTGCCTGATCTGGACACTGCAGCATTCAGAGGAAACCCTGAGAACGACTTTCGTATGGAACAAGTCACGTTGAAGATAAAGGAGCAACGGCTGGAGAAGGCGAAGCTTGGGCCGGATCTTATTATTGGGTATTTCAACCAATCTCTGATCGGTACTTCGCTTTCGGATGCCGGGGGTGTTGCCAAATCTTCGGATCGTTTTCAGGGAATTCAGGTTGGACTGGCATTTCCTCTTTGGTTCACTCCTCAGTCTGCAAGGATTCGATCCGCAGGTGCCAATCTATCCGCAGCGCAGAATGATGCCGCGTATGCGTTGCAGTTTAGCAGGAATGAAGTCTTGCAGATTATTGAACAGCTAAGGACCCATAGCAATAATCTTGAATATTTCAGAACATATGGCCTTCCCAATGCGGATCTGATTCTGAAACAATCACAGATTGCTTTTCGGGAAGGTGAGATCAGCTATGCTGAATATCTTCTTGGCGTTCGCAATGCGCTTCAATTGAAAGAGTCATACCTGATGACCATTCGTGATTTTAACAAGAGTATTATTTACTACAAGTATTTAACTGGAGGAAAATGAGGACTACATATAAAATTATTTTGACGCTCTTGATACCATTCGCTGTGTCTTGTGGTGGAAATGGATCTTCGTCTGAAAAGCAGGATGATCATGAAGATGCTCATATTGAAGACATCGTTGAATTAACAGGGGAGCAGCTTAAGGTTGCGGGAGTTCAGACGGCGAAAATAGAGCAGCGTCAGCTTGGAGGAACGGTGAAAGTCAACGGTGTCCTTGATGTGCCACCTCAGCAGCTTGTGAGTATATCGGTACCGTTGGGAGGTTTCGTAAAGAATATGAGCCTGTTGGAAGGATCAAGGGTTCGAAAAGGGCAGGTCATTGCCGTGATAGAAAATCTCGATTTTCTGCAAATGCAGCAGGATTATCTAGAGGCGAAAAGTCAGCTTGAGCTTTCAACTTCGGATTATCAGAGGCAACAACAACTCTCTCAAGAGAATGTGAATTCTCAGAAGACGCTTCAACGCTCAAAGGCCGACTTCGAAACGTGGCGTGCCAAATTCAATACATTGAAAGCGAAACTCCGCCTGATGAATGTTGATCTTGTAAAAGTTGAAGCAGGAGATGTTTCCGCTAAGCTTAATCTGTATTCACCGATCAATGGATACGTCACTGACGTAAATGTGAATATCGGGAGATTCGTCAATCCAACAGATGTGCTCTTTGAAATTGTGGACACGGAACACCTGCATGCAGAACTGCGCGTTTTTGAGAAGGATGTCCCATTGCTGCGAAAGGGGCAGACAGTAAGGTTTACCCTGGCCAATGAAAAGGAAGAGCGACATGCCACCGTTTATATGATCGGTCGTGAAATTGCAGCTGACAGGACGGTTCAGGTTCATTGTCATATCGATAAGGAAGATCCGGATTTGCTCCCCGGAATGTATCTTCGTGCAATCGTTGAAACCGGGGCGGAACTGGTCGCTTCCCTTCCGGACGAGGCCGTTGTTGATTACCAGGGGGAGCGATATCTTTTTGTCCTCGACGGATCTCATGGTCATGAAGGAAGTACCGCCTTTCAAATGATACCCGTTCGGACGGGGTATAAGGAACTGGGTTTTACTCAGGTGCTTGTTTCTGACTCGTTGATCAACAGGGAATTTGTTGTGAAGGGGGCTTACCCGTTACTGTCCAAGTTGAAAAGTTCGGGAGAAGAGGGACATGGACATTAATGCAGATTCTTTCTGTTTAATTGAAATTATGGTAGAAACTGATTATACTACGTGGGAGGGGTCTTTTACCCCAGTTGCATACGAGTTTCGTGAGTTGATTGCTCATCATGTTGGGGATGGCTTCGAGGGGCGTATTTTCTTCTTCAACAGAACTGGTGTTTTTGACAGCGTTGACGGGAGGGTTGTAGCGCTTGAAGAAATTCAGGGCGCGGGCATGTTTATCAGGCTTGAGCCATTTGCCATTGTCCGCATTGATCGGGTGATCACATTGTTTGGGAAACCTGGCCCAGCTTACGATGAGTACGATCGCCTCGGCAACCGGTGTATGGAATGTAATTTTGACGAAGATCCTTAGTTTGTTAAGGGTTCGCGACCCCAGTTAATTCGATCTAAGTTCGGTTGCATTTGATAACAAAAATAAGCGTACCTCCGGCGTATCTTAACTCGTGAACTTGCCAGAATCCTTCATTACCTTTATATTTATTGGCCGGGGCTAATTTCCGGTGGTAAACACGTGCCATCGTTTGTTTTGAATTTCCTTAAATCTGCCAATAATTCTAATCAGAATATAATCATTCCCGGGAAGCAAGAGGGAAGCAGGCGCGTTTGTATATTGCAGCCCATTAAGCACCAGGTCAAGCTGTTATATTGATGGATAATTCGGCAATTCTTTGGTTAGTTTTTAACCTCTTCGTCCTGGCAATGCTTGCGCTTGACCTGGGAGTATTTCATCGAAAGTCACACGAAGTTTCTGTCAAGGAGGCCCTTATCTGGACCGGCGTGTGGATCACTATTGCCATGCTTTTCAACTTGTTTGTCTATTGGCATTTCGGAGAAGAGAAAGCGATTGAATACTTCACAGCCTATATAATCGAAAAGTCATTGAGCGTTGACAATATCTTTGTCATCATCATCATATTTTCCTACTTCAACGTTCCCAAAGCATATCAGCACAAAGTTCTTTTCTGGGGAATTCTTGGCGCTCTGGTGATGCGGGTGATCTTCATCTTTGCAGGGATTGAATTGATTCACAAATTTCACTGGCTGATCTACATTTTCGGAGGCTTCCTTGTCTTCACTGGAGTCCGAATTCTTTTCTCAAACGACACCAAGATAGAGCCGGAGAAAAATCCAATAGTTAAACTGGTCAACTATCTTTTTCCTGTCACTACTGATTTTCAGAAGGACCTGTTCTTTACCAGAATTGAGGGACGCCTGTGGGCTACGCCGCTGTTTGTGGTGGTGATGCTGATAGAGGGGACGGATCTGATCTTCGCGGTTGACTCTATCCCGGCAATTCTGGCGATCTCTGACGATCCATTCATAGTGTATACATCCAATGTATTCGCAATCCTTGGCCTGCGATCTCTTTACTTCGCGCTGTCGGGAATCGAAAGCTACTTCCGATATTTGAAATACGGACTTTCAGCAATTCTCGTATTTGTCGGTATCAAGATGTGTATCATGGACTTCTACAAGATTCCTGTCCTGGTGTCCCTCATCGTTATTGTCTTTATTCTGGCAATTTCTATGATTGCATCGCTCGTGGTCGCAAAACCAAAGAACGATCAGGGCAACGCAAGCTGACAAAATTTTCCATTCCTCCTTTCAATATGATCAGGGTCATACACGTCCCTTTTCTCTGCATATACCTTTGATTTAAAATCAAGGTTATGAAGCTAAAAGAAGTCAATTTCATAGATGTCACATTGCTTGAGCCTCGTCTTAAGCATCCAACAATTTTCAGAAAGTTTGATGAGCTGGGTGACGGCGAAGAACTTCTGATCTCTAACGATCATGATCCCAAGCCTCTGTACTATCAGCTTCTGGGCGAACGTGGAAACTCGTTCAAATGGATCGCTGAAGAGGATGGGCCAGAGCGTTGGGTGATCAGGATTATCAAGTCGCGCGAGGATGATAAAACAGTAGGGGAGATCGTTGCAAGCGATTGGCGCAAGGCAGAAGTTTTTCGAAAGTTTGGAATTGACTTTTGCTGCGGAGGAAAAAAGTCATTGACAGAGGCCTGCAGGGAGAGTAATGTTGACATCCGTCGTGTAGAGGAAGCGTTGGATCGTGTGGCGGGGCCAGTGGGTTCCAGGCCTCTTCCTTTCAACGAATGGAAAGCGGATTTCTTGGCTGACTATATCGTGAATACTCATCATTCTTATGTGCGTCAGTCACTACCGGAATTAAATGCGTATGCGTACAAAGTTGCCACTGTACATGGTGAGTTTCATCCGGAGCTCAAAGAGGTTCACAACCTGGTGCAACTCCTGTCGGATGAGCTGCTATCACATTTGCATAAGGAAGAGTCAATTCTTTTTCCTTATATTAAGGAACTGGTTGCAGGCAGAAAACAAACAACGAGTTGTAACTTCGGAAGTGTTTCCAATCCGATTTCAGTGATGGAGCATGAACACGATTCGGCAGGTGAAATAATTTCACAGATCAGGCAGATGACTTCCGGTTATAAGGTTCCGACCGACGCTTGTGCGAGTTACACATTGTTGTTTCAGATGCTTGAAGAGTTTGAATCAGACCTGCATACCCATATTCATCTTGAGAATAATATTCTTTTTCCGAAGGCACTGGCTATTGAAAGCGGCCAGTTGACGGAGAACTGAATAGTGGCGGAAGTGTGGATGCGCGGTGTGGCATCTTTTTTTTATTTCAACATATAATGCGAACTAACTCAACATCTATGAAAAAAGTACTAGCTATCCTGGCCCTTTCAGCAGTTTTTTCCTGCGGCGGTGAGAAAACACAAGAATCATCTGACGAGCAGTATGAAACAAGTGAACCTAAGTCGAACGTACCGAAAAGCATTGCCGAAGGGAAGGGTGTTGGAGAAGTGAAGACCGTGGAATTGACAACGCCGCTGGACCAGGAGCGTATCGCGCGTGGGAAGGCGGTCTACGAAATGAAGTGTCAGGCTTGCCATCGGCTTGATAAACAACGCGTCGTGGGTCCGGGATGGGAAGGATTGACAACCAAGCGAAAACCGGAATGGATTATGAACATGATCACGAACGTAGATATGATGCTGGAACAGGATCCGGAAGCGCAAAAGTTACTTGAAGAATGTTTGACAAGGATGCCGAACCAAAACGTCTCCGTCGGAGATGCCAGAGACATTCTTGAATATATGCGTCAGAATGATGGCGTACAATAATAAGTCAATGGTTTAAGATGAAAAGAGCGGCGGCTTCCGGGTTGCTGCTCTTTTTTTTGTTTGTAACGGATGAGAGACTGGTTTAAGGTTCCTGTTTTATTTCTTTTCCTTGGCGCGGCTATCGGCACGTTGATGCGCTATCACTTCGTTATGCCTATGAAGTTTTTCAGCTTCATGCACTGGCTACATGCGCATTCTCATATGATGTTTCTCGGTTGGATTACAAACCTGCTTGTTCTTGCATTTCTCTACGAGTGGATTGAAGCAGAATGGAAACGCTTCCGCGCTCTTTTCATTGCAATTCAATTGGTGATTCTTGGATTAACGACTGCATTCATCCTGCAGGGATATGGACTGCTCTCTATCACCTGTCTGGCACTACATAGTATTGTGATGTTTATATTCTGTGTGATGTTCTATCGCCGTACAAGGCATGTGGAGAGTGAGTCGATATCTTTCGCGCGATCTGCCCTGTTCTTTTTTGTTCTTTCAACTTTGGGCGCGTTCGCTCTGGGGCCTATTTCAGCTAATAATCTTGGCCATACGAAGTGGTATTACTTTGCGATATTTTTTTATCTCCACTTTCAATACAACGGGTTCTTTACATTCGGAATCCTCGCCTTGGTTTTCAGATCTTTCGAAAGAAATAATATTCCAATGCCGGAGAAGCGGGTCAGACTTATACGGTTGCTTTTGTTATACTCATGCATGGCAGCGTATCTTTTGTCGGTCATATGGAGTGACCCCGGTGTAGTGATCCAGGTTATTGCGGGTATGGCTGCCGTTGCGCAGATGATCGCATTTTTCTTATTCATCAGTCTCCGTAATGACGCGGCAACGACTTTCTTCAAATCCCAGGGCGCCGGCGTGCGCATACTGCTCATTTCTGCGGGGCTTGCATGGATGATGAAGCTCGTGCTTCAGCTTGCATCTGTCGTTCCTGCCGTCGCGCATCTAGCCACTGATGTTCGTTTTTTGGTGCTATCCTATTTACATCTCGTATTGATCGGCATGGTGACTTTTTCCTTGCTTGCCTGGCTTTCGACTTCTCGCATCATTCCACCAATCAAACTTCCAGTTGTTGTCGTGCTACTAATCGGTTTCGTCGTGACTGAGGCCTTTATGGCGCTTACTCCGCTTTTCGGAGGGTTTTTTTCGACGTTCATGCACATTCTTTTTGCCGGCGCATTAATGATGCTGACTGGCTTCGCGGCCCCACTTCTTTCCATTTTTCGCAGGTCTGCTCCCTGAACCTGACCGAAATCAAATAGTTCTTGTGACTGCGCTCATAAGTCGGCCAGAGCCGGCACCAGTACCTTAGCGTCGGTGATAAATTTTGATGTCACCGTTTTCGGATTCATTCAATAAAACTAATGTTTATGAAAGGTAATTTATGGGCGGCTCTCGGATCCCTGGCGTTAGCTGCCATCCTCATCAGTGGCTGCAAGCCAAGTGGTCCTTCTCAGGCGATCACTGGAAACGCAGCCGAAAAGGCGTACGTCGCGCCCGGGAAGTACGACGAATTTTATAACATCGTTTCAGGAGGGTTTAACGGTCAGATGAGCGTCTACGGACTGCCATCAGGACGTCTCTTCAAAATTATTCCGGTTTTCTCAGTATTTCCTGAGAACGGCTGGGGATATAGCGAAGAAAGTAAGCCTATGCTAAACACTTCACATGGATTCGTTCCATGGGACGATCTTCACCACATTTCAATTTCAACTACCAACGGAGAACACGATGGTCGTTGGGCATTTGGAAATGCCAATAACACACCTCGCGTTGCACGAGTCGATCTTAAGACGTTCAAGACCGTCGAGATACTTGAGCTCCCCAACAGTGGAGGAAACCATTCTTCACCATACATTACTGAAAACACCGAATATGTAGTGGCAGGTACGCGGTTCAGTATACCCATTGGTGAAAACACCGATGTGCCGATCAGTTCTTATAAGAAAAATTTCAAAGGTACAATCAGTTTCATCTCTGTAGATTCCGCCGGATCGATGAAGATAGCGTTCCAACTGGTTACGCCTGGTGTCAACTTCGACCTGGCCCGCGCAGGTAAAGGCCCTTCACACGGATGGTTTTTCTTTTCCTGCTATAATTCTGAACAGGCTTACACGCTGCTTGAAGTAAACGCTTCCCAGAAAGACAAAGACTTCATCATGGCAGTAAACTGGAAAAAAGCGGAAGAGTACATCAAAGCCGGTAAAGGCAAGAAAGTCAAAGCAAAATATGTGCATAACGTACTGGATGAAAGGTCTCATATCGCGACGTCAACAATGTTGGAAGAAGTTCTTCAACTAGATCCTGTTGAATTGAAGGATATACTTTATTTCATTCCATGTCCAAAGTCTCCGCATGGAACCGATGTTGATCCTACTGGCGAATACATCGTGGGAAGTGGAAAACTCGCGGCTTTGATTCCTGTCTTCTCTTTCACAAAGATTCAAAAAGCCATCTCTGAAAAGAACTTTGAAGGAGAGTTTGCGGGAATCCCTGTCATTAAATACGATGCTGCCTTACACGGTGAAGTGACAAAACCCGGTCTTGGCCCTCTGCACACAGAGTTTGATGGAAACGGGAACGCATACACTTCGATGTTCGTCTCCTCTGAGATCGTAAAGTGGAACGTAAAAGACCTTAAGGTACTTGATCGTGTGCCAACCTATTATTCAATCGGACACTTGTGCGTACCCGGCGGACCAACGAAGAAACCACATGGTAAATATGTGATCGCATACAACAAGATCACCAAGGATCGCTATCTGCCTACCGGACCAGAGCTCACTCAATCTGCTCAGATCTATGACATCACCGGAGACAAGATGCAGCTCATCCTCGACTTCCCTACAACGGGAGAGCCACACTACGCCGAAGCAGTTCCTGCCAGTATGCTGATGCCTAAGTCTACAAAGATTTACCGACTGGAGGACAATGAACACCCTTACGCTGCGAAAGGAGAGGGACACACGAAGGTTGAACGCAAAGGAAAAGAAGTCCATGTGTATATGACTGCAATCCGTTCTCACCTTACCCCGGATAACATCGAAGGTGTTCAAGTTGGTGACGATGTGTACTTCCACGTAACAAACCTTGAACAGGACTGGGACGTGCCTCACGGTTTTGCTGTGAAAGGTGCTAACAATGCAGAGATTCTGATCATGCCAGGGGAAACTCAGACGCTGAAATGGAAAGCCGATAAAGTGGGAGTGTTCCCTTATTACTGTACAGACTTCTGTTCTGCTCTGCACCAGGAAATGCAGGGATATGTACGGGTGTCGCCTCAGGGATCCAGCGTCCCATTGAAGTTCTCGACTGGAAAAGTTGAGCCTGAAAACGCTGTTGAATAGAAAATACTTATTGTATGGCCCTGTGAGATGCAGGGCCATACTTCAAATAGAATGATGAAACTTAATAACATTAGTCGGCTTCTGATCTTCCTGTCAGCCTCCGTGATGGTCATTACTTTCTTCGTGCCGGTATGGCAAATTCTGATGTGGGCACCTCAATACCCTGAGGGATTGGAAATGAAGATATGGCTCCATACACTAACAGGTGATTATAAGATCATCAGCGGACTGAATCACTATATCGGAATGAAGCATATCGAAATTGATATGTTTCCGGAGTTTGAGTATATGCGGTACGTTGTTGCGGGAATGATTATCATCGGTATTCTTTCGGTGTTGATCAATCGTCGATGGATGCTGGTGAGCTATTTGGCGGTGATACTCGTTGCTGCGGTTGTAGGCCTGGCGGACTTTTACATGTGGGGATACGAATACGGACACAACCTCGATCCGAAAGCGCCAATTATCGTTCCCGGAATGGCATATCAGCCTCCACTCCTTGGAACGAAACAACTCCTGAACTTCACCGCTTTTTCCGGACCAGATGTTGGCGGATGGGTATTGTTGGTAAGTGGATTGCTCGCGATAGCATCTCTTGTCCTCGACCTTAGAAGAGGCCGGAAGTTGGACAGAAGCAAAGAGAATTTCGCGGTCGCTGCTCTTTCGGTGATCATCATTTTCTTCGCGTCTGCCTGTGCTCCATCTCCGGAGCCTCTGGCATTTGGAAAGGACAGTTGCCACGCCTGCAAAATGCTTCTGGTAGACAACCGCTTTGGTGCTGAACTGGTCACTTCTAAAGGCAAGGTGTTCAAATTTGACGACACAAGCTGTATGATCTCATTTATCCGATCCGGCGCAGTAACTCCATCTGATATCAGTTATGAATTGGTTGTAGACTATGGCAATCTTTCGTCGCTGATCGACGTAAATGAAGCGACTCTCTTGCATTCTCCGAATATCAAGAGTCCTATGGGAGGAAATGTGGCAGCTTTCTCAAAAGCAGAGGACACAGATCAATTCCGTGATGCATGGAGTCCAACCTTAATTACCTGGGAAAATCTGAAAAAGCAGGGCGTGATACATCGGTAATCATTGTTATAAAAGAAATATGAAATCGCTCATCTTCACTTTCATTCTTGTGCTCGCTACCCAGATTGTGAATGCGGGACGCATCGATGTGAAGCAGGGTGGTGCCATTAGGACAATCTCTGATGCCATTGCGAAGGCTGACATTGGCGATACTATTTACGTTCATGGCGGCGTATATCGTGAAGGGAACATCATCCTGCAGAAGTCCGTCAGTCTTGTGGGGCTGGACTGGCCCGTGCTCGACGGCGAAGGGAAATATGAGATCCTTACGGTGCATGCCAATAATGTTTCGGTAACAGGATTTTTTTTCAGGGATACAGGTGTCGCAAGTATCAATGATCTTGCCGCTGTCAAGGTTCTCGATTCGAAGAATGTGCGGATAAAGCGAAACCGCTTCGAGAATACTTTTTTTGGAATCTATTTTTCCAACAGCGCTGATTCATTCGTAGAGGGGAACCAGCTTTCTGCCAGCGCAATCGCAGAACATCAGATCGGCAACGGTATCCATATGTGGACTTGCAGGAGAATTTCGATCTCAAACAATCATATTAAGGGCCACCGCGACGGAATCTATTTTGAGTTTGTTACAGATGCGACGATTAGGGGGAATGTTAGTGAGAGTAATCTTCGATACGGACTCCATTTTATGTTCTCTCATGATAATGAGTATCACCAAAATACTTTTTTGAAGAATGGCGCGGGTGTAGCTGTAATGTACACGAAGGGAGTAATCATGACCGGCAACAAGTTTTTCGATAATCGTGGCCCGGCATCGTACGGACTTCTGTTAAAGGACATCCGCGATAGTGAAGTAAGGGACAACTTCTTTGCCGATAATTCAATAGGGATTTTTATGGAAGGCAGCAGTCGGATTATTTTTTCCGGAAACGTTTTTCGTGGTAACGGATACGGTATACGACTCCAGGCCAGCTGTGATGGAAATACATTCAGAGGAAACAACTTCTTATCAAATACATTCGATATCGCCACCAATGGATCCCTGGTTCTTAATTCCATTGATGACAACTATTGGGATCGCTACGAAGGATATGATCTCAACCGCGACGGAGTAGGGGATGTGCCGTTCAGACCAGTGAGCATGTATGCAATGGTAGTGGAAAGAGTCCCCGCGGCGGTGTTGTTATGGAGGAGTTTCCTTGTTACTCTTCTAGACCGTGCTGAAAAAGCTATCCCGGCTATCACGCCTGAGAATCTTAAAGATGATAAACCTAGAATGAATCCGTATGATCTCGATTAATAATTTGTCGAAACGTTTTGGGAAGATGAATGCGCTGGATGATGTAAGCGTTTCTCTGAAAAGCGGAAAGTGTTATGCATTGATCGGCCCCAACGGATCAGGGAAAACTACACTAATCAAGAGTATTCTTGGTCTTGTTGTGCCCACCAGCGGAGATATATTGTTTGAAGATCAGAAAATCACCAATGATTGGGTTTATCGAAAAAAAATCGGCTACATGCCGCAGATTGGAAGGTATCCGGACAATGTGACCATAGGTCAGGTGATCGAAATGATGAAGGATATCAGGAGTGGCGTTCATGATACGTTTGATGAGGAACTGATTGACGCATTCCGCCTGGGCAAGATGTATGACAAGAAGATGCACACCCTTTCCGGAGGGACTCGTCAGAAAGTAAGTGCTGCCCTGGCGTTCCTGTTTCATCCACCTGTACTAATTCTGGATGAGCCAACCGCTGGCCTGGACCCGGTGTCGGCGGAGATCCTCAAAGAGAAGATCCTTAAGGAAAAATCTAAAGGTCGTCTTGTCATCATTACATCACATATCCTTAGCGACCTTGATGAGCTGACTACAGATGTCATTTATCTTTTCGAAGGACGCCTTCAGTACAACGATAGCGTTACTGCTCTGAAGAAGGAAACCGGAGAGCATAAGCTCGGGAAGGCAATTGCAGCATTTATCAATCAGCAGGAATTGATTTCAACCGTAACAAGCTAAAGCAATGACCAAGTTGATACAATACATTTTTAATGATCTGCTACGTACACGTTTCACGATCGTTTACACAATATTCCTCCTTGTAAGCACCTTTGCGATGTTTCAACTGGACTCCGATCCGGGAAAAGTTGTAATGAGTCTATTGAATATCATGCTGATTGTAGTACCGCTGGTAAGTATAATATTCACGACGATCCACTTTTATAACTCCCGCGAATTTATAGAGCTTATGCTGGCCCAGCCTGTTGACCGGAGCGTTATTTTTCTTTCAGAGTATATTGCAGTAGGGTCTTCACTTTGTGCAGCTTTCCTGTTTGGCGCCGGTGTCCCAATCTTACTATTCGGCGCGACGGCGGCAGGGCTGATGTTATTATTTGTTGGTGTTACACTCACATTGGTATTCGTCTCCCTGGCGTTTCTCGCTGCTGTGTTGACACGCGACAAAGCAAAAGCAATTGGAATCGGTTTGCTCTTTTGGTTTTACTTCACATTGATCTATGATGGACTCGTGCTTTGGATCTTATTTTCCTTCGGCGATTATCCATTGGAAAGTGTGACGCTCTTTTTGATTAGCCTGAACCCGGTGGACCTCGCCCGCGTGATCATGCTTCTCAAACTCGATAACTCTGCGTTGATGGGATACACTGGTGCGTTTTACAGAGATTTCTTTGGAAGCTTCCTCGGAATAGGACTTTCAACCGCTGTGCTGGCTCTATGGATCGTTGCTCCGATCTACAGCGCCATGCGGATCTTCAGACGGAAGGATTTATAGTTCTGTTCCTTAAACGCTATCATGACCTCTTATATATGGCAACCTTATTATTAAAGTAAAATACCATTCCTATGAAAACTACTTCTATCACGGCGCTGGCTATTGGCCTGGCCTTTACAACTTCGATCTTTTCATGCTCACCGGCCCAGAAGGAACAGGCTGTCACAACGCAGGAGCTGGCTGCTGGACAGTCTGCTGTACAAGACGATGAGTCTCAAAAGAATATTGTCCAGACTGCCATCGGTTCTCCGGATCACAAAACCCTTGTTGCTGCATTGAAAGCTGCGTCTTACGTGGATGCGCTATCGAATGCGGGGCCTTTCACCGTATTCGCTCCGACTGACGAAGCATTTGCCAAGCTACCAGACGGTACGCTGGATAATCTTGTCAAACCAGAGAACAAGGATAAACTCCAGGATATTCTTGAGTATCACGTTTATGTAGGTGTAATTCGTGAGACGATGATTCAGGACGGGATGACGTTGAACCAGGTAAACGGAAAGAACGTTACTTTGAAGAAGTCCGCAGAGGGCAATCTTGTCAATGACGCGAATATACTCGCCGTTGTACCAACAGCGAATGGAATTATTTACGTAGTGGACAAGGTTCTTTTACCGCAATAATATAAATTCAACCGTGACAGCTCACTGTGTTGGTGAGCTGTCGCTTTCTAATAAAAAAAAATGACTGAGGAAGTACGACACGATATTTTAACACGAGCGGATATTGAAATGCTCGTGAACACTTTTTATGATAAGGTGAATTCGGATGAATTGTTAGGGCCTGTATTCAGTCATGTGGACTGGCCAAAGCATTTACCTGTCATGTATCAATTCTGGTCGTCGATGATGCTCGGTGAACAGTCTTACAGAGGAAACCCTTTTCAGAAGCATGTGAGCCTTCCGATTTCCGGTGCGCATTTTGAGCGATGGCTCTCGATTTTCACTAACACAGTGGATACTCTTTTCGAAGGTGAAAAGGCTGCGGAAATCAAGACCAGGGCAGCAAGTATCGCGGCGTTGTTCCGTCACAGGATGAACCTCTGATCATATTTTTTAGAATCTGATCTTGTGACCCTCAAGGGTTAACTTGCCATCCTTTTCCATTTTCTTTACCGTTCGGATTACAGTTTCGACGCGAAGCCCCGTCATATCTGCAAGCTGCTGCCTTGTGAACGGGATAATCATCTTTTCTTTTTGATTTTGCTTTAGAAATTTCGACTTAAAATATCTGATGACGGTTGTAAGTCTGTGCTCAGGATCGTAAGATGACACTTCTGTCAGCACCATTGATTTGTATTGAAGACGTTTACAAAGAACCTGATCAAGTTTGAGATGCAGGTCGAAGTTTTCTTTCAGGAGTTGGATAAACTCGGGACGTGGGAGTCTCCATACTTTTGCGTCCGTTATCGCGGCAGCACTACTGGGATAGGGGAATCCTCCGAGTAAAGCGGGCTCACCGAAACTTTCGCCTGTATGAAAAATGCCTTGCGTAAACTCCTGGCCTTCGGGATTGATGATGTACATTTTTACCTGCCCTTCTTCCACCTGCAGGAAGTCGTTTGCCTCTTCGCCCTCGTGTATCAGGATCTGATCTTTGCGCAGATGAACAAGACGAGCTTTATAATTATGGAGTATGTCTGATGGTATCAATTTTTTATGTTTCCCCAAGTTAACCCAGGTATGATTGCACCATCCTGATTTTTGTCAGGCGGAAAAGTTGATGTTTTTCTTTGTGCTTTTCAAACTCCGAATGCTGAAAACCATAAAGACCACCAGCGTGATAAAATAACCGAGTATACTTACTGCAGAGAGAAGACCTGAGATTCTTCGCAGGTCGATATCAATAAGAAGCCCTCCGGCCGTTCGTGCAATCCAGGATATCTGGAGCAGCACCAGCCAGATATAGAGTGATGGATGATAAGGTTTAGTGCTGCTACCTACTACACCGGGTAGAATAATTGGACCATGTGCGAAAATCATGGAGAATACGAACCCGATGAAGAACGTGTGAAGAAAGATATCATACGCAAATGCTTGATTTGGCATAGTGAGAATCAAAACTCCACTGAGGAGCATAGAGACATATCCTGAAAGGAGTGCTGCCGCAGAGTACCTTGGTAATCCAGTCTTTCTGATCGTAATGCCAACGAGATCATTTTTCATTAGCCAAAGAGAAACACTTACCAGGCTCAGTCCCGCGAGATTTCCGCCGATACCATGAAAGGAGACGAGACATCCTGTTACGAAGAGAAGTAGGAGAGCGGTAAAGAAAAGTTTTTGGGTCCGGCTGACGGGAAGGAATTTCATTAATTCGATCCGTTCTGCGGCGATCACAAACAGCGCGAATGCCATCCACCAACCAATAGCTGACGGATAGGTCTGATTACTGATCATCAGGTAATTTCCGACAAGCCAGCAGACCGCTCCGAGTAACATCAGAGTGTAGATGAGTTCGCGATTACGAATAAGGTAGAAGAGGAATGCCAGCGATAGCCCTGCGGAGGATAGGAGCAGCATGATGAAACCCACTTTGGGCAGGTCAATCAAAAATGCTACTACGCTGCAAGCTGATAGTACAGGGAAAACATAAAGCCATCTTTTTTTGAGAGGAATAATTTTCTCAAGGGTGATGAGTGTTCCTAAGAATCCGCCCACCATAATGCCGCCATGATGGATCATTCCATGAAAGGAGAACTCAGACCATCCGATTCTTGACAATCCAGCACCAAGTCCCGCAACGAGTGCCGAAAGTGCCAGCACTATGAATGGCAGACGATCTGGTTTAATTCCTTCGATCTTCATGATATGCAATATCTGCCCATTGGATGGAACATCCTATGAGTTGAGTCATATCAACCTGGAGATGAGCATCGGTCGGTTGGCTTTCGCGAGGACAGACTCCGCAATGCTTCCTTGTAGCAAATGAGCAAGCCCGGTCCTTCCATGTGTCCCCATGGCAATGACATCCGCATTAGTCTCTTCTGCGAACGAAATGATTCCACTTTCCTCGGAATCGCTGTAGCGGAACTTCGCCGTATAGTTGGTCAGTTGATAATAAAGCGCGAAGCTTTCAAGTAATGCAAGACAGCGGTTCTCTGAATGTGAATTTGCCGCAGTCGTGATGAACAACAGGTGCAACCGTGCCTGTAGTGCCTGCTGAAATTTTATCACCGACTGAATCAGGTGGTCCTGATCTCCTTCAAGGCTATTCGCGAAAACAATGTTTTTAAGGTCATCGATCTTCGTTTCTCCTGGTAAAAGCAGCACCGGAACAGGTGAATTCCGGACGATCTTTTTTACCGGCGATCCGAAGATAAAATCTTTCAGTCCTTTAGGTCCCGCGGTGCTGGCGATAATCATATCGACATCATTGTTGCGCGCAAATTCCGGGAGCCCTTCCGGAAGATCATCGTGCAAAGGATGAAAGCTCACTGGTACCTTTGACGGGCATTGTTCTTTAAATTGTTCGAACATCTGAAGGGCGTTCTCCAGAACCTTATGATGGCGCTCCTGTGAGTATAAGAACGTCTGAAAGCCAAAGGTTGACTCCTGGATAACCGGTACATCGATGGGATGTACGATAAGTACTTCGGCCCGGATTCGCTGCGCGTACTCTATTCCAAATTGGTAAACATGCATTGATTCGGAGGAGAAATCGAGTGGAATCAGGATCCTATTCATAAGATGGTATTTGATATTTGTGTTTAAATTAAGATACAGTCCAGTGCCAAGCGATGACTCCAGTCAGGAAATCCATTATCATATTTCCTTCGATTGATTGTGAGAGCGTAGATATAAGTCATCGGCGCCTATGACGTTAGTCATGCCCGTGACATCCTAAGATAATTAGCTTCGTTTGTTTCAAAGACGACCTCACATGGCCAGGGGGTCATTACAGAACTATTTATTTTCATTATGTGACCGGAATGTGGTCACCATTCAGAAACATAAACATTACGGTTATGGCTCAGCAAATTCTGTTAATCGAAGACAACGCCGAGATGGCGGCGAACATATCTGGGATCCTCGAACTGGCCCATTATGATGTGGTCTGTGCATCGAATGGGAAGGAGGGCGTTGACATTGCACAAAAGATTCACCCTGACTTAATACTTTGCGACATCATGATGCCGGACCTCGACGGGTACGGCGTTTTGCACATCATACACAACGATCCCGAAACGGCGGGGATTCCTTTCATTTTCCTTACAGCCAAGGCCGAAAAAGAAGACTTTCGTTTGGGGATGAACCTTGGCGCTGACGATTACATTGCCAAACCTTTCGATGGCATAGATCTTCTGAAAGTGGTCGAAATGCGCCTCAAGAAAAACGACCAGATGAAGGCAGCGCTTGGAAATAACAACTCGAATGTGAGTTCGTTCTTTAACAAAGCCAGGGAGATGAAAGAGTTCCAGAAGCTTTCAGAAAACCGTCCGGTCAGAACTTTCAGGAAGAAGGATATGATCTTTATGGAGGGCCAGATTCCGAATGATCTGTTCAGAATAGAGGAAGGACAGGTCAAGACTTACAAGGTAAATTATGATGGGAAAGAATTGATCACTGGCCTTTACGCCGAAGGCGATTTTCTCGGATACGTTGCGCTTCTTGAGGAACGTCCTTACGCGGAAAATGCTGAGGCGATGGAGAATGTTCGGCTGGCGATCATACCGAAAGAGGATTTTCTTAATATGATGTATTCAAGTAAAGATGTGGCGCGGAAATTCATCAGGATTTTGTCCAGGAACTACAGTGAAATGGAAGAGCGTCTTCTTGAAGTGGCCTACCAATCAGTGAGACAACGGGTAGCGCATGAGTTGATCAAACTTGAGGAAAGAGCGGCGGATGCCAATCGCGGTTCATTGATTTCTTTTACCCGTCGTGACATCTCCAACATTGTCGGGACAGCCACAGAGTCGCTGAATAGAACCTTGGCTGACTTCAAAGATGAAGGACTAATCGAGATCAAGGAAGATGGTTTGAGAATCCTGAACAAACAGAAACTTGAGCGCATGCTTCATATCTGATCTCTCAGGCGAGCATCTTCAATAAAAAATCCGCCGTTAGTGGCGGATCTTTTATTATGAGGCGTTTTGCTTTTAGTGTCTCGCAATATTACTGAGTTCGTGCATCGAAAGGTTGTTGAAATGCTCCACGGCAAGTTTTGCCAATGTCTTGCTGCATTCCACCTCCCACTTCAGGATCTGATGTAGCAGATCAGCAGGAGTGTCCAGCTCCAGTTCCACGGCGTATAGATATGCCGTTTTATAGTAGGCAATCTTGCAAGCATTAATGCTCCGGAGGGTATTGATGAGGACTATGTCACCGATGTGGGAAGGAGTGGCAGGGTCCAGTGACTCCGAAGTTTCCTCAATCAGGTCTGCGACGGCGAGCGTTTTTTTCGATGAAGGTTCCCGCATCAGGTAGTTGAATATTCTTTCCAGCTTTAAAAGTTTGTTGTCGGACGACTCAGTATACTCAAGGATTTCTTCCCGGAGGCGGGGACAGCAAGGTTGAAGGGCCTGGCTCAGTTCGTTCTTGATCATCGTTTCTGTATAGAACAGTTGTTGAAGATGATTAATGAACACATCTTCAATTGTTTTAACCTTGTTTTTCATGACCGTTGCATTTGTGTATGAATGTATCCTGAACTGTCATTATTCCCAATGACCGTCGTTGAGCACTTGTCTGACGAACATCATAAAAAAAGGCTGGTCGCGTGGATCAGCCTTTTTTGCAACGGTATGCTGCCCTGCACGTACCCAGGAAAAAAGGACAGTCATTCTCTCAATCTTGAGTTCTCCTTTCAACGGTTGATTGGCCACAAGATATAAGAACGACCCGCTTCGGTCGATGAGATCCGTTATCCTAAATGGAAACGTTGGCTGTCATATCGAAAAACGCCTGTCCTCGACGGGATGATATTTGTCATGATTATCGCTGACGAATACTATGCAAGTCTCTGCTCAGCGTCATAAAATTCGCGCGTTGATAGTTCTAACTTTTTAGAAAGTTCAAAGCCATGAGAACAACAGCATCTTACCTCCACAAATTTCTCTATACCGCAGCGCAGGCAAGGAGATTTTATGTTCCGATTCCGCATAAAAGGCGGCAGATAACAAGACACCATGTGAATGTTGATGATACCTGGGATCTATATGTCGCAACGATCCTGATGGTACTCATCTTCCTTGCCTTGTTCATTTTCCCGACAATGCTCAACTGGGTTTTTGGCTTGTAATAGGACGGAAATGAGGCCTGATCAAAAATCCTATGCTGTCCTTGCTTTGGGAGCAGTGGTCGTCACCCTGATCTGTATTCTCCAGGGGTATACCGACCTTGTTCATGGAACTGTCTACGTACTCATCGTGGGATTTTCTTTGCTTTGGTTGCTACGAAATTACAGATCACTTTATGATTATATCGGTATCCTGGTAACAGCCGGAATTGTGGCCGGATATCTTGTTGGTCATGAGCATGGGCCCGGGCCTTTGATCAACAGAGTATTTTCCGTTTTTATTTTCTGGCTGCTGGTGCGATTCACAATCCGCTACTCGCGAATCAGTAATAAAGAGCGGCGAAATCGCCAGCAGTTAGATGCTTTGTTCAACAATGTAAGTGAGGCAATACTTCTTGTAGACGAAGACGGGAAGATCATTATGGTCAATCCTGGTGCGGTTCGTGTATTTGGGTACCAGCGCGATGAGTTGGAGGTGATGAAAATTGAAATGTTGATACCTGAGCGATTCAGCGACGGGCATGAACAATACCGTCTCGATCTTAAGGGCAATATCGAAAACCTTCAGATCGGCACGGGGAAATGTATGACGGGGCTCAGGAAGGATGGCTCAGAGTTTCCTCTGGAACTGGGGCTTAGTTCATACAACGATAACGCTACCCGCTATATTATTGCTTTCGTCACCGACATCACCAAACGGAAGCATCAGGAAGCTCAAATCCTTTCGCAATACCGGGAGCTGGAAGAACATAGCGTCAGGCTGGAGGAAGAGGTGAAGGCGCGTACTGCGGAATTGACGAAAGCCCTTGATTCGGTTCAACGCACAAATGAGAATCTATCGCGTGAGATCGGGGAACGCATGGAAATAGAGGACCGTCTGAGAAAATCACAGCTGCTATATAAGGCAGTAGCAAGAAATTTCCCTGATGGCATCATCGCCATCCTGAACAATGAAATGAAGTTCGTTTTTGTGGAAGGCCGTGAGTTGGGTGGAACTCATCTGAAAGGTTCGGAAGGTTCCGCAGGTGTCTTTGATGGCTTGCACCGAATTGTGTTGTCAAATCATTCGAAAGAAATAAGGAAAGCATTTGAAGGTGACAGGGTTAACCTTGAACTGGAAGCTGATGGAAAATATTATGATGTTATTGCTACACCGTTGCGCGATGCCGATAGACCAGCCCGTGAAGTACTGGTCGTCATAAGAAATGTGACTCGTTACAAAAAATATGAACAAGGTCTTCAGCAGGCCCTTGAAAAGGAAAAGCAACTCAATGTTTTAAAATCCACTTTTGTTTCAAATGTCTCTCATGAGTTCCGGACTCCTCTTACCACAATTCTGTCATCGGTTTTTCTCATTGAAAATTATAACAAAGACAACGCTGAGGCGCAACGGAAAAATTACCTTGCCAGAATTCGCCGCTCAGTAAATCTTCTTACTGAGATGCTGGAGGATTTTCTCTCTTTGGAAAAGCTTTCTGAAGGAAAAGTGCAAGTCGAATGCGATTCTTTCACTCTGGATGAGTTCTTCGATGATCTCGTCGCTGAATTTGAAGGCATCCGTAAAGGTGGACAGCAGATAACATTTTCGATTGAGGGTGAGAGCAAGGTAGTCACTGACCGTTCTATCCTTTCGAATATTCTTAACAATCTGTTGTCGAATGCAATCAAGTATTCACCGGATGATGGTAAAATTTCGATCAAAGGATGCGTACACGGATCTTTGCTCAGATTAACAGTTTCTGATAACGGTATGGGTATCCCGCCTGAAGAGCGACATCATATTTTTGATCGTTTTTATCGGGCGCCGAATGCGGCGAATATTCAGGGAACCGGACTGGGACTTAATCTTGTGCGGAAGTATGTCACTCTATTGCATGGCACGATTTACTTCGAGAGCGTCGTAGATCAGGGAAGTACTTTTGTCGTCGAACTTCCCCTGGGAAATGTCTGTTACAATCCAGCTGTGCTTGTTACGGAAATGGAAGCACCGCCGGTGGGATAAACCAACTAGTGTGTGTGGTTCATTGTCACAGGATCGACTCCTTTTCGAAGAACCATTTCTGAATACAGTAAATAGGCACCTGAGACTGCAACAGTATCGCCTTCCTTAATTCCCTCCGTGATCTCTACTTCCCGGGAGTCTTCGATCCCTGTCTTTACCAGTCTTGGTTCGAAAGTGTTCCGACCGTTGAGGATATACAAATGCTGCCCTTTCTCGCTTCGGATTACCGCATCAACTGGAACTGTAAGCGTCTCCTTCACTGAATGGTACAATCTTATGTTTACTTGTTGACCGGGTTTGAGTTTCTGTCGCGGGTTGGGCATCCGAGACCTCATCGTTATAATTTGAGTGTTTGCGCGAAGCTCAGGACTAATAAAGTTCACCGTTGCTTCTGTGCCACTTCCCTCATCTCCCGCAACGCTCACAAGGATTTTGTCCCCAATACGAACTGTCGGGGTTTCATGTGGAAACAATTCAGCTTCCACCCAGAGAGGATTTAGATTCTCAATGCGGAACAACATCGACCCTTCGCCGACGTATTGCCCTTCCGTTACTACGATCTCAGTAACAATTCCCGCCGCAGGAGCAGTCATCGTAACCGTTGCTGTGAGACTCTTCTCTTTATCGATGGATCCCACCTGCTGACGGGAGAGACCATACAATAGCAGCTTGCGCTCAGCCGCATCTGCAAATGCTTTGTAACGCGGCTCCGAGGATCCAAGCTTCCGAAATTGTTCCTTGGCCAAGAGGTATTCCTGCTTGAGAGTGAGAAGCTCTTCACTGAAAAGCGTATAAAGGGGCTGGCCTTTTTGAACTTCCTGCCCGTTCTCCTTAATGAATAACTTATCGATGCGTCCTCTGATCCGGCTGGCCACCACTTCGGAATTTTCCGGGTCCACGGCAAGTCTCCCATTGATCACTGAGGACTGACCAAAGTTGCTTTTCCGGATGCGCTGTACTTTAATGTTAGCGAGTTTTATTTGCGCGTCACTAAGCATGATGGAATTTTCTTCCGGTTTTTGACGCGTAGCCTTCACCAGGTCCATCCCACAAACAGGACATGACCCAGGTTTCTCGGACGTCACTGAGGGATGCATTGGGCATGAGTAAGTTTCACTTGTCGCGTGAACGTGATGTTCGTGACCGGCTTCTTTCTTTTCATTGCATGAAGCGACAATCAGCGCGGCCGTCATAACAACCAGGCCGAGGGTTAATGCCGGGAATATTTTTCGAAATGTTTTCATTTGTCGATTTTGATTATGCTCTCACTGTCAATAAGAAATTGCGCATTGGCGGCAATCTCATCGCCGGAGGTAATTCCCTCGAGAATCTGTACTTCACCATTGGAGCTTATTCCGGTAATGATGCGCACCGGTTTAAACGAATCCTTTCCTTTAAGAAAAACGACTTTCTCCTTTCCAAGGTCGATAACAGATTCGCGGGGGATCCACATTCCTTCGATTGAGTCTGATTTGATCCGCGCTTCAAGAAGATGCCCGATATGCAGATCGTTGTGATGTGCCGTGATGACACGAACTTTCACAAACTGTTTATCTCGTTCAAAGTATGGTTGTACAAAGTCGACTGTGGAAGTTTGCTCATGTCCAACGCCGAAATCAATCCTTATCACGTCACCTTTCTTTACAGTAGAGGATACGTTGGCGGGGAGGTCCAGCTCAACCCGAAGCGATTCATTGTTCACGATCTTAAATATCGGCTGGCCAGCGGTAACATAGTTCCCTTCTTTAAGGAAGCTTGTTGACATTGGAGTTGGCTCTTGTTTATTGGTGGCCGCAGACATCCCGCCTGTCATTCCACCCTGATTAGTGTTGACGTTGGAAGATACGTCTGGTGGAGGAATTACGTTTCCAGGATCAACAGCATATCCCGTATATGGAGAATACAATGTGATCGTATTGTTGATCTTTCCCGACTTCATTAGGTCGCTGACTTGTCTTTGAGACATTCCAAGAATCTCCAGCCTTGTTTTAGATGCCGTTATCAATGGATCATTTTCCGGATCGTTCTGAAGAAGGAAAAGTAAATCTCTTTGCGCAGCGACCAGTTCCGGACTGTAAATTTCCGCGACGCGTTCGCCTTTCCGGATTGCCTGATAGGGAAACTTAATATAGAGGTTTTCGATTCGCCCCGAGACCCGTGAAGAAATAGTGAACAAATTTCGGGTATCGTAAGTAACGACGCCATGCGCTTCGTATGTTACAGGAACCGATTTGAACGTCGCCCTTGTTGTAGTGATCGAGGAGATGACAGTTTCATTGGCAGACCTGAGCACAGGAGTGAGGCTCTTGTCTATAGTTTGTTCAGTCATTGCTCCGGACTTCAGAACAAGATCCATTCCGCATACCGGGCACGCCCCCGGACGATCAGAAATGACGGTAGGGTGCATCGGGCATGTGTATCCTTTTCCTTCGTGCGTGTGTTCTCTTGAGCACGCGGCCATCAAGCTCAAAACAGACATGATGAGAATGCTACTGAAGATGTGCATCCATTCAGGTCGGTGGTTATTGTTCAATCTCTTTCTCATATGCAATGATCATGATATAGTACTCTTGTAACTTGTCCAGATATTCCATCTGTGACATGTTCACAGCTTCCCACGCGGCTATAACCGAGGGAAGTTGTTCACGGTTTTCTTCATAGGAAGCCATCACTGTCTTGTGATTCTTTTCAAGTGCCGGAATGATCTTCTCCTCATAATTATTAAGTAGTTGATTCATTCTGTTTAGTTTGGCGGCCATGCCTGCCACCATACCTCTCGCTTCCTGCAGGATTGCTTGTCTTCCTTTCTGCATAGCCGCAATGTCGCGATCCATGCCCTTAATTTCCGAGTGGTACATCCTTGAAGACCATGGCGCAATTGGAATGGAGATCATGGCCATCGCAGTGTATTGTCTCGGCATGTCGCCAACAGGTTCCATGTGATCGAAGCGGATTTTAAATTCGGGCCTTGCCTTTGCCTTTTGGACAGCCTGATTCAGCCGCATGGATTCGATACTTCTTTCGATCTGCCTGATGTCACTTCGTCTTGACGCCAGTGCGACTGTGTCGCTGGATACCTGAAGAACATTAAAACGCGTAGAGATGGAAGTATCAACAGTGATAGAGTCCGTCGGAGAGAGATTCATCAACGCTTTTAGTCGCATGGAAGCTTCTTCAATTTCACCTTGCGTCATCAGCTGCATATTTTTTATTTCACTAAGGCGTCCTTCGGCCATGTAAATTGATCCGAGCGTTCCCTGGTTATAGGGGTAACGGATTCTTGCCAGATCCAGCATCAGCTCAATGATGCGTTCGCTCTCATTGAGAACCTTAAGCCGTTTCTCATTAACTGTCCATTGATAGAAATTACTCTTCGCTTCTGAGCGAAGGATATTCAACTGAACATTTCGTGCTTCTTTTTCAACGGCAGATCTTGATTCGTAGAAGTTTTTATTTGCCGTCAGGGTAAAGGGATTCGGAATGTTTTGCTCAACGGAAAACATCCACGCACCCTTTTCATTTTCGTGCATCACTTCCTGTCCAGGATAAGGTCGCATGAAAGTGCCGACACCAATCATTGGAGCCATCCAGCTTTTCGCGCCGCGGGCGTATTCTGTAAGTGCGTTTTCCCGCTCGTCGTATTCCCGGAGCATGAGGTTGTTCCTTCCTACAATTGCTAGCACGCTGTCAAGGCTCAGACGTTGTGCTTGCAGTGGGTGTATTGATGTCATCATCCATGCGACGATCAGAAAAAGAACGGTGGTATTCCTAATGATTCGCTTCATATACTTCTAATTTTCCATGTTTTCTTAGTTCGTATTCTTTCGTCATCAAAAAGATCAGCGGAGTAACGAGCAGGATATGCGTTGAAGAGGTGAGTACCCCACCAATCATTGGAAGCACAATGGGCTGCATCACATCACTGCCAACACCGGTTGACCACAACACGGGGATCAGTCCAAATAGTGCTACCGATACCGTCATCAGTTTTGGACGAAGACGTTTTGCTGCTCCTCTGATGACGTATTCCTCCAACTCATTGTTTGTAATTGTCTCGCGGGAATTGCCTCGCAACTTTACGAGTTGTTGCATAGCGTCGTTGAGATAGATAACCATCACGACTCCGGTCTCAACGGCGATTCCGAAGAGCGCAATGAATCCTACGGCCACGGCAACGGAGAGATTTACGCCATAGAAATAAACCATAAACGCGCCGCCGATCAGGGCGAACGGGACAGTGATGAGGCTGAAAAACGCTTCGCGAACGGATTTGAATGCGAGGTAAAGGGAGATGAATATGATCAACAGTACGATGGGAAGGATAAGGAGTAATGTTCTTTCTCCCCGAATCAGGTTTTCATATTGTCCGCTCCATTCAAGGTAATACCCTCCTGGAAGGGTGCCCATTTCACGGTTGAGGGTTTCCATTGCCTCCTCCACGGTGCTGCCAAGGTCGCGGTCACGGACGTTAAATAACACAGCCCCCCTTAACATTGCATTGTCCGATGTTATCATTGGCGGACCATCGACAAATTCGATATCAGCCACCGACGATAGCGGTATAGATCCCAGTGACGGCGTGCGGATAGGAATTCGTTTCATATCCTGTAAACTACTTCTGAAATTTTCGGCGAGTCGAACCGAGATAGAAAACCGCTGGCGTCCCTCGATCGTTTGACCAATCGTTGCTCCACCGATCGCGGATTCGACAATCATATTAAGGTCATCTACCGTGAGTCCATATCTGCCTAATGCATCTCTGTTAATCCGGATGTTGAGATACTTTCCGCCGGTCACAGGCTCAATGTAGAGATCCCGTACTCCGTCAATACCTTCCAATGCCTTTCTGACTTTCAATGAAACATCCTGAATGCTATCGAGATCCTGACCAAACACCTTTACACCAACATCAGTGCGAATTCCTGTTGATAGCATGTTTATCCTGTTGATGATTGGCTGCGTCCACCCGTTCACCACGCCGGGGATCTGTAATTTCGCATCAAGCTCATTGATGATGTCGTTCTTCGTCAGGCCCTCACGCCATTCTGATTTTGGCTTTAGCATAATAATGGTTTCGATCATGCTTAGTGGCGAGTTATCCGTAGCGGTGTTTGCCCGTCCGGCCTTGCCAAGAACTTTTTCGACTTCGGGAACGGACTTAATGATCTTATCCTGCACCTGCAAAATGCGCTTAGCCTCTTCGTTGGAAACGTCCGGAAGGGTTACAGGCATGAAAAGTATAGACTGCTCGTCCAGTGGTGGCATAAATTCTGTTCCAAGACTTAACAGCATCGGAATACTGATCGCCAGGGCGAGAATGTTTACGCCGATGGTAGTCTTCCGCCATTTCACGCAGGTGCGGATCACCGGTTCGTAGAGGCGCTCGAGAAAATTGTTGATAGGATTTTTTCGATCCGCTCTGAATTTCCCTCGCATGAAAATGGAGATGATCACAGGGGCGAGGGTCACCACCAGCACGGCGTCGACGATCATGATGAACGTTTTCGTATACGCCAGGGGATGGAATAACTTACCTTCCTGTCCGGTGAGGAGAAAAACCGGGAGAAAGGAAGTGATGATGATTACAGTGGAATAGAATACGCCTCGTGATACCTGACGGGATGACCTCTCAATGATCGCCATCCGCTCGTTTTCCGGGATATATATGTATTTGTTTTTTTTAGCCATGTCTTTATAGATCGGCGTTTTGTTCACTTCCGTTTAACTCTTCAAATCGTGTCGATAAGTGCTTATAAGCATTCTCGGCCATGATAATTCCATTGTCGACGATCACACCGATGGCCAGTGCGATACCGGTTAGGGACATTATGTTGGATGAAATTCCGAACGCGTTCAGTAGTATAAATGCGGTGGCAATCGTAATTGGGATCTGCATGATAATACTGGCAGCGCTCCGCCAGTGGAACAGGAACACGATCACGACCAGAGAGACGACGATCATCTCTTCAATCAATGTTGTTTTGATCGATGATATAGATTCCTGAATCAGTTCACTGCGATCATAAACAATATTGAACTTCATGCCTTTTGGAAATCCTTTTGCCACGTCGTCCATTCTCTGTTTGATGGCATTGATGACCTCATCAGCATTTTCGCCATAACGCATTACTACGATTCCGCCAACCACTTCTCCTTCGCCGTTCAGGTCGAATATTCCGAGGCGCGATTCGCCAGTCATCTGAACTGTAGCGATGTCTTTGATCCGAATCGGAATCGTGTTGTCATTTCGGATAGAAATATTTTCTATTTCCTCAAGAGATTGAAGATATCCTGTCGTCTTGATTATGTATCCAACATCATTGATCTCGAATTTTCGTCCACCCGCTTCGTTGTTATTTGATCTGATCGACTGGATAATTTCCTGGGCAGAAAGTTGGTAGTAGTTGAGTTTATTTGGATCAAGCGTTACCTGATACTGCTTTTGAAATCCCCCGAACGAAGCGATCTCGCTCACTCCTGCGACGTTTTGTAAGGCGAGTTTCACATACCAATCCTGGATAGCCCTTTGCTCTCCGAGATCCATTCCCGGTGCATCAAGTGTGTACCAAAGGATGTGACCAACTCCTGTTCCATCGGGTCCCAACGTAGGGGCTACGCTTTCAGGAAGGAGACGGGATGCATAGTTAAGGCGTTCCAGAACACGTTCACGCGCCCAATAAACATCCGTATCATCATTGAAAATAACATAAACGAAACTCATCCCGAACATCGAGGAGCCTCTTACATATTTCACTTGCGGCAACCCCTGTAGATTTGTGACAAGTGGATACGTGATCTGGTCTTCAATGATCTGGGGACTTCTGCCCATCCATTCAGTGAATACGATAACCTGGTTTTCGGACAGATCCGGAATAGCATCAACCTTGCTGATGCGTACCGAATAAATGCCCCAAGCGAAAAGGCCAGCTGCGACAAGAAGTACCAGGAACCTGTTTCGCAGTGAGAAAGAGATGAGTCTTTCTATCATACGATTGTGAGTAATGATGTATAGTAGATTTAGCCGCTGAAGTAGCGGGACGAGCGAATTACGCTGAGTGGAGAATCAGATCAGATACGGAATACCTGCAGTGCGATATGGAGGTCCTCGGTGACCAGAGGATGATCGTCTAAGCGGAAATAAAAGGTCTTTAATTTAACAGCAGGAATTATTTCTGAAACCAGAACAACGGGCGCGATGGTGATTATCGCTGTCGATTCTGTGTTGAAGTTGATATGAGTTAACTTGAAATCGTCCCCATCGTGAGAGATGGTTTCATCCTGGCAACAGTCGGATTGATGTTTATGACAGGCGGGCAACGAGGCTTTGGCACAGCGCTCCACATTTGCAGAAAGCGACACACTATCAACTTTGCCCATGCAATAATGAAGACCGACAACGAAACTCGTTGAAGAGAGCAGCACCAATGATGCCAGCAAAAGAGCAGATAAAGCCCGGAGTGTCTTCACAGATCAAATGTACGAAATCCTTCCAATATCGGGTTTGCAGGATAAAGGCTTAACCTTACATAATTACTCAGACCAGGCAGAAAACTGAGGGAAAGGACCTCAAACGAATAACTTTTTGCGCGGGTTTCAAGCACGAATGGGCCTTATTGTTGCCCCATTCCATAAAAATGAGAGGCCGCCTCGGTTTGAGACGGCCTCTTTTTGATTATTCAAAGTATTCTCGATCAATAAGAATGCTTAGGAATCAGAGTAAGGGAGTTGTACTGATTAGAATTTTGATCACCAATCGTAGAAATGTACGTCACTTTTCCATTACCAGTTCTATCGATTTTAACGAAATATGTGATCTCCGTTGATTCATCAAACAGCAACGCGAAAAGGTTACCCGCCTTGTCATTCGCCATCGCTTTTATAGGAAGCCAATGATCTGAAACATTAGATTCGGGAGGGAAGTTTTCGAAGTTGGTGATCGATTTCGCGTTACCACGTTCTCCGGTAATACTAAAGTTCTCGAGGATTACTTCGCCATCGCTTGTGTCCCACCCGTTAGCAAGGAGGAGGCCGTCACCGTCTTTTACCATTCCAAGCCCGCAGCATGCCTCAGCTTCTTTTGTTTTAGCGGCTCTTTTACCGTCAGTTCCGAATTTTACAAAGCCATTGCCTTCATCATTGAAGTCGCCAATGGCCAAAAGGCTATCGTCAGGAGCAACAACCCAGTTTACAATTGCATCCCAAACTTCATGGCCGTTTTCGCCGTCGTTTTCGTTGATGCGTGTAGCCTGACGGGTTGAAGGATTGACGCTGTACAGGAATCCTGCACGGTCTCCGTTAGCATAAGTTGAGACACTTGCAAAGAATTGCTTTCTCTTAGGATGATATACGAATGCACGTATTTCATTTAATGAAGCGTCTCCGTATGTAAGCGTAAACACTTCTGTCTTAGCACCTGTCGCAGGGTTCAGTTCATAGAACTTGCCATTCTTACGATGACTTGCAACCAGCGCCCAGATCTCATCTACAGTTACATCAATCGAGAGGTTTTTGCCACCTACAGTAAATTCAGCAACCGCTGCAGTTGCGTTGGAAGGACGTCAGAGGACAAATCTTCAGTTCCATTGCTGAGTTTCACCAGCACCTTTGTGCCATTATTCAAATCCTTTGGAAGTGTCGGGCTGAAGGTAGCACCGTTATCAACAGAGTACAGAAGCTGAAGCGTTCCTGTTCCTGTGTAGTTTGACGACTCGAGTGAAGGCTCACTAACTTGAAATACTGGCTTTTCATCATCTTTGCATGATTGCAAGGCTACTGCACCTAATGCCAGGGCGAACAAAATAGATCTTGATTTTTTCATTAAGTAATAAAGTTTGGTGTGAAATTATGGTGTGACGAACGACCATAAAGTTGTTCGAATGCATTCTTCTTACATCTGTCAGCCTGAGAACTTTTTAAGAAGATGGGCAGTTATGACTGGGCAACCATCCGGTCTGACACCGCACTCCGTCCAGATTTCAGCGGTTCATTTTTGCGCAGTCCATGAGTAAATCTGCGAAAACGCTCCATTAGTCAGGATTTTGAAACAGAATTTCTTTTAAATTCACGATATGCTATCCATGAAATGTCAATATGCCCTGCATGCTATGGTGTACATTGCCGAAGCAGATCCAGCCTCGCTGGTCAACATCAGGGAGATCGCCGAAAAGAAGAACATACCCAAAAAGTTTCTTGAGAATATTCTGATGGAATTGAAAAACGGCGGCTTCATTGCCAGTAAGAAAGGAAAATGGGGAGGCTATCACCTTAATAAGGCGCCGGAAGATATTCAGATCCTCCAGGTCATCAGGCTTGTCGATGGCGCAGTGGCGATGCTGCCATGCGTTTCACTGAACTTTTATCAATCGTGCGGAAGGTGTGAAGACGAAGCAAATTGCTCCATCAACAGGGTTTTCAGTATGGTGAGAGATCAGACTTTGCAAGTGCTGTCCGCCCATACGCTAAGGGATCTTATCAAACCGGAAGCTCGATCCCGCGGCCTTGCGCCACAGCCACTTTCGCCGACATCGGAGCATTAATTCCTGTAAATCTATCATCGTAACGCGTTAACAACTTATTTATCTTAAAAAGAAAAGGTGGTGAAGAGCCTTGTCCTAAGCCTTTCTTTTTTTTAAGATTAAGTTCCCGCAAGGAGCAACGATTTATAGTAGGAATGCTTCACATTAGTGGAATTCTGTTACATTTAACCAAAGCCAAAACCACTGTTTTATGAAGATTGTTGTCGTGTTTGCATTCCTCATTCTAATGGGGTGTAGCCAGAATGCTTCCGATGCCAGACGGTCTGCTTCTTCATTGGATCGCGCCGCCCTCGCTGACCGTATAGAGCATTCGTTGCAAACAGAGACCATGGCCAAATGGTATCCTCAAAGTGTCGACAAAGAATACGGTGGCTACATCTCTAGCTGGACGTTCGACTTCAAACCACAGGGCGATCAGGATAAGATGATTGTCTCGCAGGCGCGCCACTTATGGGTACACTCAAAAGCAATTCAATCTTCTCCGGATGTTGAACATTACAAGAGTGGGGCGGAAGCAGGCTTTCAATTTCTCAAAGAAAAGATGTGGGATCACGAGTTTGGTGGTTTTTACACGCTTGTATCCCGCGATGGAAAAAAAGTGCTGGACGACTCAAAGACTGGTTACGGAAACGCATTCGCTATCTATGGCCTTGCGGGATACTATGCAGCATCAAAAGATTCTGCAGCATTGAACCTTGTTAAGAAGGCTTTCCATTGGTTGGAAGATCACGCGCATGACAGACAATACAAAGGTTACTTTCAACATTTGAAACGCGACGGAACGCGGATTCTTCGGGATGCCACAACAGATTCCCGGGCAGAAACAGGTTATAAAGACCAGAACAGTTCTATACATCTCCTGGAGGCTTTCGCCGAACTCTATGCGGTATGGCCTGATCCACTTTTGAAAGAAAGGCTCATGGAAATGCTTGTCCTTATTCGTGATACTATTTCAACGCCGAAAGGATACATGGTACTGTTCTTTCAACCGGACTGGACTCCGGTTTCGTTCAGAGATTCAACACGGGAAGTAATGGAGAGCCATCATCGTCTCGATCACGTATCATTCGGACATGATATTGAAACCGCTTATCTGATGTTGGAGGCGTCTCATATCCTTGGTATTCACAACGACTCTTTAACGCATCGTAAAGCGAAGCGGATGGTCGATCATTGTCTTAGTTTCGGATATGATTCAGCAACGGGGGGTATATATGATGAAGCATTCTATTTCAAAGGTTCGGCAACACCTGAAGTGACACACGATACCAAGAACTGGTGGGCGCAGGCTGAAGCGATGAACACTTTGTTAATCATGGCAGACTTGTATCCTGATGATCCCCGCAATTACGAAGAAAAGTTTTTAAAGCAATGGGAATACATTGATAAATACATCATCGACCACCAACATGGCGACTGGTTTTCCGGTGGTATTGATAAACAACCAGAATTGAAAATGGCACTGAAAGGTCACCAATGGAAAACGACCTACCATCACTATCGTTCGATGGCGAACTGTATCGAACGTCTTCGCGGGAACGGTCCGAAGTTCTGACTCAGGATAAGTTGGGATTAGCCATCAGCTGAAGTTTCTCCGCGAGTGTTTTTACTCTTGCTTCATCGGGGTTCTCGTTCTTCAGCTCCTGGATGATCTGGTCGGCAACATTGATAATTGCCTTTTGATTAGATGCCGACCCTTGCGGAAATATTTTGCAGGTCATCTTCATCGCCTTATAGAACTCAATAAGCTGCTTCCGGTTTTCTGTAATGTTATTGGTAAACATGACCGAATTTTTTGAACATATATAAAAAATTCGTGCCCGCCAATTATGGAATGATCTCAAAAAGCAGCAGTTGGGTCTTTTGAAACCAGTTAAAGTTGTTGTCGCTGATGAGGATGAGTGTTTGGTGACCGTTGGGCAGTTTAGGCCCGAGTGTTACCCCTTCAATATTGTCAATGTACATCCCCAGGTCGTCCAGGTTTAGCAGGAGCTTTTTCCTGGCAAGTTTTTCAAGAGAAATGCCTTTGAGGGATGAAAGATCAGCGACATTTTCAGCGCGCGAAAAGTCGGTGAGAAAAAGCCTGACCGTACATCCAAGACGTCCGGTCGAGAAGGATCTTTCGATAACGAGTATCGCTCGATCATTCAAATATAAAATCTCAGAAATCCCATTGATCTTATACTTGTCTTTAGGAACCGGCGTGTGTGCCACATCCTCAAGCTTGTATCCAAATTGCCCGATGCACTTCTGCGTGGACACATCGAACTGGTAGAGACGCGTAACGGCATTGCTCTTAACGGTATCCGCGCGCGGCCCATCGTGAAACAACGGTTCTTCCAGAGCGACATAAAGGTTTTGATAGTTTTCATCAAAGGTGATTCCTTCCAGAGCACTATTCTGACGAGGGCCATGTTCATTTCTTCTAATTTGAAGGTTTGGTGGCAACGTGAATGAGCTTCGGTATTTTCCATTCGCATCTGCAGTCTGTATGAACGGATTAAGAAGCAAGTCACCACTGCGACGCAGCGCGCGTTCTCCTTCGCTGCTCCACACCAGCTCTTTTGTCTTTTCATTCCATCTCAATGACTCCGGATCGGGATTGTTCCGCCCACTCTTTTCGCCATAGCGTTTTCCCTGAGGGTCAAGAAGGTATGTTAACTTCAGAATCTCAACACCAGAGATCCCCGCCGCCGATGATTTTATTTTCAACGTGTAGACTCTGACATTCCCGTGCTCACCGCGGTCGTCCGAAATCGCATAATATACATTGTTAACGCGGTCGTAATCGATCCCCGAAAGTCCGCCAACCTGTACATTCTCATAAGTTTGATCAAAAGGAATTTCATAATGACCAAGAAAACGGAGAGAGGAAACGGTTGCTGGCTGACCAGCTATTTTGGGAACACCGGTAATCAGTAATAACGCGAGGAAAAGAATATCCTTCATTGGCTGCATTTTAATATTCAATCAGCAGATATCCACCCGTTTTTTCTTTTTTTTACACCGCCGTCAGACTTCTTGAACCGAAATCGTTTGTGTGTCCCCCATTGATAATAATATGAAACTATTTATTCCGCTTCTTCTTGTTCTCTCATTGAAAGTGACGATAGTCCGGTCGCAGGACTCGGTAAATGTTCGTGGAATTGATAACATTAAATTACTCCCGGTACTTTGGCAACAACAATCGGCGGAATATGCTGCGCTTTGTTATCAGGCGTTCAATTTAGCAACGTACAGGCTGAATGATATGAAGCTGAAGCGGCGGAAACGCTATGCTATAATCACTGACGTGGATGAGACCGTGCTGGATAACAGCTACTTTGAGGCAAGGCAGATACTAAAGAATGAAGGGTTTGATCCTGCGGCGTGGAAGCGGTGGACCAGCGAAGCGAAAGCGACCGCGGTGCCCGGAGCGATCGAATTTTTCAAGCTCGCAGCTTCGAAAGGTGTTCAGATCTATTATGTGAGCAATCGGGATACGTCGGAGGTGGCCTCCACCATCGACAATTTGAAAGCGCTCGGGTTTCCCCATGCAGACAGGGAACATATGTTATTTATGGATAACACCTCATCAAAAGAACCGAGAAGACAACACCTGCTCAGGAATTTTGAAGTTGTGATGATGTTTGGAGATAATCTTAACGACTTCGCGACTGTTTTCGAGAGGAAGAGCATCCCTGAACGAAATGATGAAACAAAGAAGCTTCGGGATGAATGGGGAAGAAAGTTCATCGTTCTCCCCAATGTCATTTACGGAGAATGGGAGAATGCTTTACAGGATTACTCCAGAAAGCTTTCTCCATCTCAAAAAGAAATTCTGCTGAGGTCGAAGCTGCAAACTATGCAGTGATCACTCCGGCCAATTATAATTTGAATACCTTTTCCTGGCTGATGCGTTTTCCTTCCTCGTAAATATCGATGACGTACAATCCGCGTTGAATAACCTGGGCATACATTTCAGATTGCCACTGACCCTTGAAGATCTGGCTGCCAGATCCGTTAAAGATTACTACCTCTTTACCGACCCACGCATCGGGGTCTGATGACCTTTTCTGTGTGTCGGACTGATCATTGGAGTCGATAGTTTCATCTGTGAATGAAGCTACGGAGGTAGATCCCCTTACGATCACCTTGACATCGTCAGACTTGGTTCCTCCTGAGTTGTCCTTAACAGTAAGACGGAATATGTATTCTCCCTGTGTCATTCCGGAAACGGATAGGGTGGACGTTGAGGCCCCGGTGAGTGTCGCAGTTCCACCTGAAAGTTTCGACCACGAATATTCCGTTATTGATCCATCGGAGTCGGAAGCAGCCCCAGGAAGACTGATTGAATTTATCGGCAGAATCAACGTTTTATCTGCTCCGGCATTCACAACTGGTGGAGTGTTCACGATTAACGATATTTCATCGGAGTGAGTACCTCCACGGTTATCGCGAACGGTCAGACGAAATGTATAAGCACCTCCTTCGAGACGGTATAACGTAAGGTTCGGAGTAGTCACATTGCTTAACGTCGCAGTTCCTCCCGAAATCTTCGTCCATGAGTAGGATGAGACGGTCCCGTCAGAATCAGTTCCGCTGCCAGTAATTGTTGTAGTATTGGTTGGGAGATGAATAATTTTATCGGCCCCGGCATTCGCGACAGGCGGAGTGTTAACAAGAACCATCACATCATCGAACTTACTCGCGCCGTGATTGTCTTTTACGGTCAGTCGGAAAACATAATTGCCACCTATTAGCCCGCTTACATTCAGTGTTGGCGTGGAGGTACCAGCAAGAGTCGCTACGGTACCGGTGGTCATTTTCCAGCTGTACGAAACGATGGTTCCGTCGGCATCAGAAGCAGTTCCGGTGAGGGACACTGCATTGGCAGGGAGGTTTAGTTTTATGTCGGCTCCTACTGAAACGCTTGGTGGGTTGTTAACGAATGCGTCAACATCATCCGTGTGAGTAGCGCCACCGTTGTCTTTCACCGTCAGGCGGAACTTGTAGGAACCCGAAGCAAGACCTTGAACCGTGGCCGTGGCCGTTGCTGCGTTTGTGATCGTTGCTGCGCCTCCTGCAATCTTTTGCCAGGAGTATGAAACGATAGTTCCATCCGTATCCTTCCCGGCTCCTGTCAGGGTAACAGAGTTGGTGGGAAGCGAGATAACTTTATCGCTTCCTGCGTTCGCAACGGGAGGGATATTCGATGTTACCGTCAACTTAACGTAGTCGGAGTCAGTATTGCCGGCGTTGTCCGTCACCTGAAGGCGGAAGACGTAAGTACCTGCAGTGAATGAAGATACATTCAACGTGTTTGTACTTTGTCCGCTCTGGGTAACGGCTGGGCCGGAAATTTTAACCCAATTGTATTTCGAAATTGCATTCTCTTTGTCAGTGGCACTTCCAGCGAACGAAACTGAAGTCGTGTTGATGGCAACGGTCT